>AQVQ01000043.1 GCA_000375685.1 crenarchaeote SCGC AAA261-N23 | reverse complement strand
AAGTGAGAGTTGGAAACACTAATATTTTCAATGGAGCTACTGAAACTGTTTCAATCGTGTATGTTTATTAGCTTTATTATTCAAGCTATTTTTTTTTAAAATACTTTTAAGATATTGAGAAAAGTGAAAAAATTTATCGGTTTAAAATTCTACTTCAAAAAAGTTTACCTATATATCAGTAAATCTCGTTTTTGAAGTAGAGGAGCTGATTTCTTTATATACCTGATTTTTTACAAGAAACGATTACTATGTTTATATTTTAGAGAATTTTCTTTTACTACGCCATAAAATGTTATATTTATCTATTTCCCATTATTTAATTTTCCTCATTAGTGATATCATTGCAGGAAAGTAAAAGTTCCTTATTATGAAAGTGTCTATTAAAAGCGTTATGATGAAACCTATTCCTAGTTGCTCTAAAAATCCTACTGGGAATAAAGCTAATACGCCTAAAGATAAAGCTAATATTATTCCTAATGAGGTTACGATTTTTCCAGTTTTTGAGAATGCTATAAGCAAACCATCTTTTACATTATTTTTAATTTCTTCCTCAGCCTTTGAAATTATGAAAACACTATAATCATTTCCCAAAGACATCATAATCACGAAAATTATTACTGGTATTAAGTAAATCAATTCTTGCGATAGAAAGTAGTTTGATATTATGTACAAAATCGCCGTTGCCCAACTTATACTTATAAAAACTCCTGAAATCGAAATCAATGGATACTTTAAAGATCTAAAGGAAATTCCTATTACTAGTGCAACAGCTAATGTTATTAGGATTTCCAATAAAGGATAGTAAGTTGAGGCAAAAACTTTTTGATCTATAATATCTGAAGTTAATCCCCCAACCAACAAGCTACTATTATTTCTAAGCGTTTCAACAACCTTTATTGCATCATTCGAATAGGGCGTATAATTTAAATAAAGAATGTAGTAGTAATAATGCCCTCCAATAAAGAATTGGCTAGCATTATTTTGTACAACATTATTTCCTAGAAGATAGGGGCCAATCCCCCCAGTAATCCCTTTTACAGAGAGTAAGTATTTTGTAACGTTCATTAAAACACTGATATCAGTCGTGTTCACAACAACATAAACCGGGAACAGATATGTAGAGCCAAACTTATCTTGCAATACCTTAATTCCCTGAATACTGTTAAGATTGCTTGGAAGACCTGTACTTATATCATAAGTTGTAGGCAAATTAAAGAATAAATACAATGAAGGAATGGCAAAAATTAATATCAAAGCTATAACCAAAATTTTTCTTTTTTCTGAAAAGTAAGCAGTCTTGTAGAAGAAGGACCGTTTAAAAGATCCATTGCTTCTCGTCCTTGATTTTCCTAACAGTTTGTAATCGAATATTGAAATTATCGCAGATAGTAAAGTTGTCATAAGCACTATAGTTATCAAAATTGAAACGAATAATACTACACCCCATGAAACAAAGCTTGGAATGAATGAAAAGGTAAGCAAACTTAATCCCACAGTTAATCCACTTATTAAAACTACTTTTCCTGCTTTGTTTATAGTTATAGATATCGCATATTTCTCATCTTTTAAATTTTCTCTTTCTTCTCTTAATCTGCCTAACATAAAAACAAGATAATCAGTAGTTATACCTAAGAGAACGGCTGTTAAAGTATAGTTTACCACAAAGTCGATCTTTCCTATTATTAAACCAGAAATATAGATTCCTACATAACCTATGACTGTAGCAATTGACGCGAATGCTAAAGCCAAAATCGATGCCTTATATGAGCGCAAAGTTATACCTACAGCTATTGCTAATACTATAAATAAAACACCAAATAAAAAGCCTGAGCTTGAGCTTATTTGCTGTGTTTCATATTGTATTGCACCTTGCCCAGTTAAGTAATAAGAACTAAAATATTTTGAGGCTATTTCCTTTATTTTTGGCGTAAGTTCTTGAGATGGGGTCTGACCATTGCTTAAATAATAATCTGAAGTTACATTCAAAGTTATGAAAATTAAAAAAGTAGAGTTATCTTTGCTAATGTATTGTTTGATTAAAAAATCTGGAATGTTTTTTAATCCATATTTTTCAACGTAATCCTGTGCTAAGGTTTTATTACTGTATAATTGGGAAAGAAAAGCTATGTATGAACTAAATGGAGAGCTTACCTTAAATACATAGGGCAGTGAGTTTACGTTTTTTTCAAAATTCAGTACTTTATCTGCTGAAACATTGAAAGGGTTTGAGTTCACAACTAAAATCAATGTATCGTTGCTCTTTGAAGACAAAACTTGTGAAACAATGTAACTTTCTGTGTCTTTCAAAGCATAATTTTGCTGTGAATATGAAATAAATTGAGAATAAAGCATTGTAGGATAAATCATTAGTAACACTAAAATAATCCATGCAATGAGTATTGCTTTTCTATGCTTGAAAATCCAATTCGAAATGTTCATTAAGATTCTTATGTTTAATGTTCAAATCATAAGCCTTTTTTAGGCAAAAACTAAAAAATGCTTATATACCCCTTATTGAATAGTCGTAAACTAGCATTATATATGATGATGGATCTTGAGACTTTATTCTTTCTATTATGCTCTTTGCTAAATTTAGTCCGTTTATAAAACATATTTCAATTCCTTCACCACCTTGGTCTATTGTTAGTATTGAATTATTTGATGTAATAGTTTTTATAAAATGCATTCTTTTGGAGAAAATTGCTAAAAGAAAAGAATCACATTTTATTAAATTCACCTCTGGTATTACAGCCATATAGTTTTTAATTTCGTTTAAGATTTTTCTTAGCTTTTTTACCTTGATATCCATTCTTTTTGCTATTTCATGCAATTCAAGCCTAGGATTTTCATTTAGAACATAAATGAGTTTCAAATATTCCTTCCTTAATTCGATAAAATTTTGGCTTGGAAGATATTTCATAAAAGGTGGACCTAACTCATTTGAAAGATTTTCGATCGATTTTTCCAATTCTTCTAAGCTATTCCCTTCTATTCCATATACATTGAATTCTTCGAGGCATTTAAACTTAGAAAAGATTAATTTATGTTCAATATCTTTTATGTTTTTAAAAGCTGCATAAACATAGTATTTACCATATAAATTTGGATTAACAAATAGTTTAAATGAGCGTATTATCCCTTCGCTTATAAGTCTTTTAAACCGATGACTTATAGAAGGAACACTAATTCCGATGAGCTTAGATAGCTCATTTTGAGATATGCGCCCGTTTTTAAGCAGGTAGAATATTATTCTTCTGTCTATTTCATCCATTTGATAAAAAATATTAACTATTTGAGGATAAAAACTTAATTATAATAAAAATAGGACTATTTTAGTATAAATTATATTTATTTAGTAATTTTTCCATTTTTATGAAAAACTAGCCAAATAATACAGATTGTTTAGTAATCCTCGCAATATTTGCTGACCTCCTCGCTACTCTAGAAGGATAGGGTTTTCCTTTTAGAGTAATTCATTGGTTTCAAGAATTGATTCCTAGCTACAAATCTCATTTGCTGGGAATCAGAAGAATCATAGCTTCCCCATTTTATCTAGTCCTAAAAAGGAACCTTCAAAAAAGGTAAACCAACATATATCTGGATTCTAAAAAGAATTCTTTATTAAATAGAAATACTGATTGTTCCTCCTTAAGTCCCATAAAGCCCTATATCGAGCTTAGTAGGAGCGTTTGAATTTATTAAGAAAATTTAAGATAAATGTTTAAGTTTATTCATCTATGTTCTGAAGGACAGGCTTTAATTTGTGTAAAATTAACAATAAAAATGATTAGTAAATTTTATATGTTTCCTAAAGAAATTATCTAGATAAGTTGTTATTTTATTATTTTTCTATAATATGCAATTAGAATTTTTATCCAATGCCTATTCCTTAAAAATAAAAAATACTAATCTAGATTTACCATTACTTCTTTCCTCGGTTCATTTCCACCTAAAACTTCTATAAAGTCTTTTACAAACTCCAATATCCTAGGAGAGGGTCTTGAGGTATAAGAAGAATCAACTACATATATTTTTTTATTTAATTTTGCTTTGATTCCTTCCCAACCTGGAAGAGAGAACAATAAATCAATTTCTTTTAGTGTTCTTTCAATGCTGAATCCGCAAGGTGATATGAAAATGATGTCTGGATTGAAATTCCTAATAGTATTCCAATCTATTTGTTTTCCTTCCTCTCCAGAAGCTAAGATCGATTTTGCTCCACTCATTTCAATTATCTGAGAAATCCAAAGACCTGATACGTAAATAGGCATAAGCCATTCAATCATCACTATTTTCAAAGACCTTCCAAGGCCTTTCATTTCTTTTTCAAAATGACGATATTTCTCAATGAAATCTTTAGCTTTATTTTCTCTTTCTAATACTTGGCCTAGTTCATCAACTTTTCGAAGAATTTCATAGAAACTCTTTGGACTATAATCGAATATGTTTAACTCTTCAATTGAAACTAAATCATAATTTTGGTAAGAAGATAATGAACTTATAGGAAAAGCGCATACGCCACAGATGGATTGGCCTACTGCTAGTTCTGGCTTAATTTCTTTAATTTTTTCCCAATCAATTTCATACAAAGGCTTTTTACTTGATAAGTGCTTTTTAACTTCTCTATCTATTTCTAAAGAACTCATGTTATCATTCAATTTAATCAAACTTTTAACAACTTTTGGCTTTGTTTTAACTTCAGGAGGAAAATCACACTTGTCGCTAACGCCGAAAATCCTTAAAGAACACCCATCAAGAAACGAAACAACTTCGGTAGATGAGGGTTCTAAGGTTATTATTCTTTTAATGCTCACATGTATTAAACTTAATTGAAAATATTAAAGTTTCATGTTGAATTTACTTTAATCCTTGTGAATTTATTTAAATATAAATTGAACACTTCCTGCTGGATATTCCATTTATTTGTGCAGACCAGTTTTTCCTTTATTACTATGAAAAGTATCACATGCTTAGCTGACAAGCTTGCTACCTTAAAGGATGGCAAAAATATGCATTAACCAGGATTATTTTAAGCACCTTTAGCCCCTTATTGCTTCATTCTTCATTATATAAGCAAGTTTGTCTGTTCTTCCTTTGGGATGTGGAGATCTTAAAAACAAAAATATTAAACATTGTTATTTTTAGATAACTTTGAAGCGTATCTCCTGTGTTATCATACTCATTATCTGCATGAGGAGATAACAAAAGTATTTTCATTTTTTAAACTCTCAATGCCTTGAAGAAGAATGATTCCCTGAGGCATCGCCTAAACGTTTTAACGCATGTAGGTTTTCTGAGCATCTTATTAATGAATTTTTATCTCCCGTTTGATAGGAATTCTGCACTATTTCCACTGAGGTTAGAGGTAAAATGGCAGACTGAATTGATGGGTAGAGTCTGTCTAGAAAACATATAATGTGACAAATCAGAAAAAGTTTAAGTAAGTTAAATACTAGCTATATTAACGTTTATTTGCTGCATTGGCCAGATTATGATATTTCTAAAATAGAGACTTTAAAGATTTTAAAATGATCTAATTAGGATATGGTCTAGTTTAGTATTTAGAGTTATTAATCTTTCAGCTTATGGTATTGTTAAATTTATGGAATTAATTTCCTTTCCTTTAAAGCCTTTATTTCAACATTAAGAATTTCTTCTCTATTTCTTAATAACTTGTTAAATATTTTGACTTATTTAGAATGCACATTCTGTGCTGTTAATAACAGACTTAACCTCACACTTAAGGAAATGTGCCTAAGACCCCGTGCTACTCATAATTATGGCACCGATCCTCATAGGCAACACTCGCACAGCATCAAGAAGATATGGTCATCTTCACTTCAATTTAATAAAAACTTAAATATAAGCGGTGTTTCTTATTTTGCTATATGACCTGGAACACTGTGATTTAACATGGGCTATGTGGATTCTCATACACATGTTTGGTTTAAAGAAGCTTTGCCAAACGATTTCTTTAATAATGATTCTGGTTATCAATATACTCCCCCCGATATTAAGAATGTAATAAAGGAAATGAATGAGGTTAATATAGATTATATTGTCATAATTGCTTATCCTTCTAGAGAAATTTGGAGAGTTAAAGAAGATTTTCCAATAAATATGATAAATTTTGTAAAAGATTATGCAGATAAATTTTCTATAATTGGAGGAATCGAACCTAATAAACTTTCTGTTGAAGAAGCTAAATATTGGTTAGAGAAACAGTACGAAGCTGGAGTTTCTGGTTTTAAGCTCCATTCGGTTCACTCTCATGTTAAACCTAATGCTTACAGAGAAGAGGAAGGCGGTCTAAAGCAACTTGAGTTAATGTATGAATTTGCTCAAGATCATAATTTGCCGGTTATAATACATACTGGAACAAGCATGTTTAATAAGGCAAGGAATAAGTATTCTGATCCAATTTACATTGATGATGTAGCGGTTGATTTTCCTAAGTTAAAGATTATAATGGCTCACATGGGTAGACCTAATTACATTTCCACAGCTTTTCAGTTAGTTAGAATAAGAAGAAATATTATTGGGGAAATATCATCAATACCGCCTAAGAAACTTCTAGAATATATACCCAGGCTGGAAGAAATAAGTTTTAAGACGATTTATGGTAGCGATTTCGGAGGACCTGGAGTTAAGGGAATTGCTCAAAACTTAAAGGAATTTTTATCTATCAACATAAGCGATAAAGCCAAGGAGGATATTGCAAGTAACAATCCTAAATCTCTATATAAACCTTTAAATAAATCAAAATAATTTATTTTACTAATTGGTTTAAAATTATTATATATCTATATTAAGATTTAATATTGGAAAATAATAATACTATATCTCTGGCATAGCTATTTTAACTTTTCTGTCTTATACAGATGACTTATATATCATCTATAATTTGTCCTTTCTAGATTCTCTCTTACTCTTTGAATTTTTAGAATCTTTTTATCAGAAGAATAAGAACCAAAATCATTTATTCTATATATATAAAGCTCATAATTCTATATTTAGTTATTTACTTTTGTTTTCAACAAGCTTATCCTTGCTACTAGAAATGAATTCCTATAAGGTAAGGTTCCATCATGATTTAACGTACCATAGAGTTTCAAAGCTTTGTAAGTTTCTCCTATAGCTTTATTAGTTTTTAACAAAAGTTCTAAGTTTTCTAAGTTATTTATCTCAAAATCTTCGAAAAAAGTATCTAAGCCTATTACACCGGCATTTGAAGCCTTGAATTTAGTATTAATTTCTATAGCTTTAGGAATCCCATAAAGAAAAAGGTCTGGACAATTTAGTTGGAATACTTCAATAAGGATGACTTAACCCTTTTCGTTATCTCTGTTTGTTGGTTTCTTGAACCCATTTACTGATAATAAGATTAAGTGCTTTTTGACCTATTTTAGTTACCTCTATACATCCTAGATGAATTTATCATATTTTTAAGTTCTTTTATAAGGACTGGCAAAAACTGATACAGATCAGCTACTACTCCATAGTCTGCATATTTAAAAATAGGCGCATTCTTATCCTTGTTGATAGCTACAATTAATCCTGATTCTTGAATGCCTGCTATGTGTTGAGGAGCTCCAGAAATTCCAATTGCGATATAAAGTTTTGGTCTTATACTTTTAGATGAAACACCAAGCCAAGCATCATTGGGAAGCCAACCATAATCTGCGGAAACAGGTCTTGAGCATCCTACTTGAGCGTTCAATAATTCTGCCAGTTCAAAAGCGAGCTTTAAATCATCTTTGTTTTTAAATCCTCTTCCTACTCCTACAACCATTTCTGCATCTTCAATTTTTATTTTACTTTTTGGCTTCTTTTTTCTTTGTTTCAATTGGATTCTTGTTTCCACTTCTTCCTTTATTTCTATTATTTTAGGTACCTTAGAGAGACCTTCAAAATTAAACCGATTATGTTGAACAGCAAAGGCTAAGCATAAAGTTTTATCTACTTTTATATTGAAAAGAGCCCGTCCGCCTAAAATAGGTCTTGTTACCACAAATTTGTTACTATCTTCTCTTAAATTAATTACATTAGTGAACATAGGAATTTGTAGCTTCCCGCAGACTTGAGCAATAATATCTGCATTATCTTTATAATACGTGGTAACGATATAATTCGGCTTTTCCACTTCACAGATTTTATAGACTATGGAGACCCATGAATCATTATTAAGTCTTTTCTCTGCTAAATAGAGCTTATCTAAACCTTCTGGCTTTTCCTTCGTTTCAAAGTAAGATATTCCTATGATTTCATTTGAAATGGAGCTAGCCAATCCGATAGCATCTTTCATATACTTGTATTCGTTTGAAAAGACAACAGTCTTCATTTTAGTATCCCTTCTTTGATTAAAGCACCTACTAGCATTCTAGCAACTTCTTCAATACTTCCTTCAAAAATAACATTCTTCCTTTTTATCGATATTTGCTTTATTTCGAAATCAACTTCTATTCTTGGAATTTGTTCTTCAATATTATACCTTAAAATGGGTTTAGATTTTGCTTGTAGAATTTGCTTTACAGAAACGGTTCTAGGAAAGTTTATCTCTCCTGTTACACTAACTATACATGGCATATTGCATTCAACTACCTGTATCTCATCTTCAAGATCACGTTCGGCTATAATTTTTCCTTCTTCAATTTCTAGATGCCTAACAAAGGTTATTACTGGCAAATTTAAATGCGATGCCAATCTTGAAGCGAACTGATATGAGGAAGTATCCATAGATCCTTCGCCAGTTATAAAAAGATTGAAATTACCGACTTTATTAACCAGTTTTGCTAAGGCAATAGATGATTCATAACTGCTGATGTTTATTAAATTTTCATCAATGAGTGCATGTGCTTCATCGGCACCCATCGCTAAGCATTCTCTCAGCATTCTTTCAAAATCTTGAGATTTTTTATCTATAGGACCCCAAGTTAAAGCTGAAAAGACAACAAGCTTGCCTCCATATTTTTCTTTTAATCTCACTCCCTCTTCAATAGCGTTCTTATCATATTCGCTTATAACTATAGGAGTCCTAGAGATGTTGATTTTTTCATCACTGTCGATATAAATCATACTAAGATTTAGAGAAGCTTTTACAAAAACTGCTATATTCATAAAAAAATTAAAAATAATTTACCACCAACCTTCTTTTACAAATGGATAAATGTATATAGATGCGCAAACTGTTACAAGCTTAAACCATGTGTGGTAGAGCTTATCAGCAAGAACGAAGTCCTCAACTTCTTTTTGTATAAAAGGTTTTAATGCTGCTGTGAAAGGGAATATGAAGGTAACCATGTATCTAGCGTGAACTAAATCAACTGTTTGAACATTGTCAGCTTTCCCTTTCTTCAACGGCGTATGTCTCAAACCTATTTCATATTGATAATCTATGAATTTCTGGTCCAAAGGCCTGTAACAACAATCTAAAATCCACTGCGCTATTCTGTCAACGCTATTGCTAACATACTCAGTTATCGTTGTTGTTCCACTTTTGTCCTTGAAGT
>AQVQ01000042.1 GCA_000375685.1 crenarchaeote SCGC AAA261-N23 | reverse complement strand
ACCGTTCCTAAGGCTATAAGGGAAATATTAGAGCTTAAAGCCGGTGACTATATAGACTGGTTCATTGAGAATGATAAGATAGTTATTGCAAAAGGTGAAAAAAATGAAAAGACTGACTGAGTTTATGGGAATTAATGAGTCTGTCGATACTAGAGAAGATTGGAGCTTTGCCGGTGAGAATACAAAATACCTTACACATGGGTTCCATCCATATCCTGCAAGAATGATGCCTCTCATATCGAAGAAGGTTATCGAAACTTATGCTGTAAAAGAAGATGATATTATACTGGATCCGTTCTGTGGATCGGGAACTGTGTTGGTTGAATCGTTAATTCATAACAAAGACGCTATAGGATTTGATATTAATCCACTTGCAGTTTTAATTGCAAAAGCTAAGACAACACCAATAGAACCCAAAAAGCTTCACGAGAAGATAAATGAGGTTATTAGGAATATTTTGCTAGATAAATCTAATCATCCCGAACCTGAGAGCATACCTAACTTACATTATTGGTTTAAACCAAAGGTTGTAAGCCAGTTGTCTAAAATACTTTATCATATAAAGAATATTGATGATGAAGAAATGTATAATTTTTTTGCAACAGCTTTTTCATACACTGTTTGGAAAGTTAGTAATGCTAGAAAAAGTGAATACAAATTGTATAGAATGGACGTAAATGAGCTTGATAAATGGAATCCTGATGTCTTATCTATTTTTAAAGCCATCCTTTTCGATAATCTGAAGGGAATGGAGGAGTTTTACAAAACTATGCAAGAAAAGAAAGCAAAAGCAACTATCTATCTCAGGGATTTCAGAATGAGCGATGTTGAAGATGAAGTTACTATCGTTCTCACATCTCCGCCATACGGAGATAGTAGGACTACAGTGGCATATGAACAGTTCTCAAAATACTCTGCCCTTTGGCTAGGCTTTAAAGAAATTCTAAATATGGAAGCTAAGGCCATAGGTGGTGTGAGAAAAGTTGGCAAAGTAGAAAAACTAGGTTCTAAGACTTTAGAGGAAGTATTTAAAAAAGTGTATGAAAAAGATCCTGAACGAGGGTGGGATCTTTACACTTATTTCTATGATATGGATGTTAGCATACAAAAAATTGTTAAAGCATTAAAAAAAGGAAGAAGTTATGTGATTTTTGTAATAGGGAGTAGAACAATAAGAAGAATTAAGATTCCAACGGACAGGATTCTAATAGAAATGGCGGAGAAGCACAACCTTCAGTATGAGAAAATAATCTATAGGAAAATTCCTAGTAAGAGATTACCATGGAAGAACGCTCCAGAGAATGTTCCTGGTATTAAGGGTGAAACAATAGGATCAGAATTTATCATAATTTGGAAATATTAGCAGAGAAGTTTATTCTATATGTTTTTTATTTACAAAGAAGTTCTGCTTAGGAAGTCAATTAGGTCATTGGGTAGCAAAGAAAGCGATCTGAATGCTACATTATATTTGCTTTCAAGTTTCCTTAACTCATTTTTAAATCTATCATAAAGTATGTCTGGGATGTAAATTTTTTTCATTCCCCTTCTAGCCATATCCTCAGCTTTATCTGGTGTGAAATCGATATCGGGTTTAATTAAAACAAATGCGCTATTCGGAAATTTGAATACACCTATATCTTCAGCCCATCTTTCCCTCAAAGTTCTCTTTATGGCTATGACGAAAACCCTTTTGTGATTTTCTCTAAAAGCTTCATTAGATGGAACAACGATATCTGGTCTATAGCCTGCAAATTCAAATTTTGCAATTTCACATCTAATGCCTAATTCTCTGAGTATTTTAACTAATATTGTTTGTACAGATGAGCCAGCCCTTGCTCTTCGAGTATTCGCTATACTTGTAATCAAGCTGTTATCTACAATCGCACGAATGGCGGTAGTAACCTCTTTAGTTAGGAAGCTTTTACTTTTTAAGTATTCCTCGATTGCCTTTATCTCGTAATTTCTATAAATTTTTTCAGCCTCTCTTTCTATTTCATCAATCAAGTTTGAAAAATTTTCCGACATAAGAAGCTCTTTAAGATTGTTTTTCAGGTATTTCTTCAACATGTTTATGATTGCTTCATCAATTATATTTTCAACATTAGGTAGCCTTAATTTAGTCACTTTCTTTGTTAATGACTAAAAGCATTTATAGTTATAAAATTCTTTATGAGCAGAACTATTGAGAAAAATTAACGATCAAATTATTCAAATTAATGGAGACCGTATGAAGTATATTAGTCCTGTATATCTATTTCTTTGGCAATGCTAGGTTCAACGCACGAGATGAAATATTAAAGACTTCAATGTAAATTCGCTAGAGATATTTTCCTTGACCACAAAAAATAATTTAATAGTGGTATAGCCCTAGAATTAACAATCCTATAATGGTTGTTATTATGCCTGCTACGGTTACTTTTCTTTTTACCACGTATTCATATCCAGCTATAATCGAAGTAGGCAGTGCAAAAGCAAGCAGAAGATTCCCTCCAAAAACTCCAGGCAACGTCATTAAAGCTAATATAGCTTGAGCAGGATTGTTTCTAAAGTCCATTTCAGAAAATACATTAATGAGTATAAATCCAGAGACTGTTATTAAAGCTGGTGCAGTGGCCCAAAGAAGGAAATCTGGAGGCAAATTAGAGAAGAATGGTGTTATAAACAAAACTGGTATCAGAAGCAAAGATGTAACAATGCTTGCTATTCCAGTTCTTGCTCCTGCAGCAAGAGCACCACCGCTCTCAATATATGTTCCTACTACAGGTTGTCCTAAATATGATCCTCCTAATATTGAAAACCCCTCTACTCTCATTACCCGTTCAATCACTTCTTCTTCATTTTGTAGTTTCAGAGGGGTTACCAAAGCTTTAAGCGTCCCTGTAACATCCAAAAAAGCGACAAGGAAGAAAATAAGTATCAAAGCAGAATACTTCCATGCATCGATTAAATTAAGTTGCCCTACTATAGGAGATGGATCCGAAAATCCAAACGAAAATGAGGGATATTGAATTAACTTGCCGTTTACAGAATAAACAAAAGGTCCTAGAGCAAGAGCAATTATTACTGATATAATTAAGCTTATTCCCTTTATTTGTGTTGGAAGAAATCTATAAGCAAGTATTACTAAGGCGGTTAAAAGAAGAAAAGTAAGTATTTGTGGAGATAAATAACTTGAGGGTATTGTAGGTAATCCAGGCGCAGGATTTTTACTAAATATTCCTGAGTTTGCTAATGCTAAATAGAATAAAAAGAAACCCACAGCAGAGCCCCACGCCAAACCAAGCTCTCTGGGAATTCTTACGGCAAGCCTTTTTCTTAATCCAGATAAAGTAACTATTGCAAAGATAACACCGGACCAGAATACAATTCCTAGGGCAACTCTCCAATCTATGTGGTACGTTAGGACTACTGTGAAGGCAAAGAAAGCATTCTCTCCCATGTAAACTGACTGGATGAAGGGCACTCTTGCATATAAGCCAACTAAGAACGTAAATACGATAGTAACTATGATTGTAGTTGTCATAAGAGCGCCAAATGGTAGACCTGCGCTTGAAACTATAGCGGGATTAAGAATTATTGCATAGGATATTAGTGCAAAGTTTACAATGCCGCCTAATATTTCTGTGCTTATCCTGTAATTCCTCTGCATACTAAAAATCAAAACTATTCTTTTATTTTAATTTTTACTCGAAATTAATTTATTTCTATAAAATTATTAGAAAGTTTTTCAAACATTTTAGATTAAATTTTGGGTAATAAAAGATAACTCTTAACTTATTGATGCTTAATTGGTCCAATAAACAAGTATGTGTTCTTATGAAAAGATTATCGAGATAGGTAATATAGAATTAATCAGTTAACCCATATCATTTTATAAAAATCATTGATTCAATGCATTCTCTAAACCTTGTTTTTAACAAAATCTAAATAGGTTAAAGTATTAAGTAAATATTGACACATGTGTAGGTTACTTGGATATATTTCAACAGAAAACATTAACCCTTATAATATGATTTTTGAAGCAAAATATTGCATTTTGAATCAAGTAAAAATCGAAAAACATAATGATGGATGGGGATTATGTAGTTTTGAAGAAGGTGAGGCAAAGTTTCTTTTTAAGTCAACCAAGTCCTTGAGCGATAGTTTGAATGAAGCTAAGAGCGTGGTTGGCTCGATAAATAGTAAATGCTTCATGTTTTTTGTAAGATTAGCAAGCAATCCACTGAGGCTTGAAAGGGATAAGATTATAAGAATTGAAGCAACACAACCTTTCGTTTATAATAATTTCGCTTTTATGCACAATGGAACTGTTAGAATTCCTAAACAGATTCTAGAACAAATATATGATTTTGAACTTAAACCTTACAGCTATAACGATAGTGAAGCGTATTTCTTACTTTTTCTGTATAAATTGAGGTTAAAAGGAAACGTTTATGAGGCATTGAAGGAAACAGAAGAGACGATGTATAAAATAGGAAAGCAGAGTGGCATCATTCCACCCTTTAGTTCAATGAATGTTATAATATGTGATGGAAAAAGAATATTCGCCTATAACAGATATGAAAGCAAACTAAAAGAATCTATTTCAGATAAAGAAAGAGAATATTATAAAATGTGTTACTATTATGATGAAGACCGATTGATAATATCTTCTGAACCTATCGATGATAATTACGAAGATCTTGGGGATGGAAAATTCATAGAAGGTTGGATTGAAGACGACAAAGTCAAATTCAAGATATTGCAGCTAAAATAAATTTTATTTTGAATTCATTAGGTAACCTGCAAAAGCTAAGCTCCAAACCATAACTGGATAAACCACCATTCTTTCCATTCCTCCCATGCCTAAACCTAAGTAGATGTTCGATGCATAAAGAAACAAAGCCAGTAAAGTTGCAGCTCCAGCTATTATTGCGAATACGTTCATAGGGAATTTTTTGTATCCTATAGGAAACAATAGCAAAAATACCTATGAATAAAAATGTTATAAATGAAGATACGGTATGAAGCATGAAAGGGCTTCCTTCAGGAAAGGTTCCTACGCCTATCATTCCAATTGCTGATATGATTGCTAAAATAGGTATATCTTTCGGAACTTTCGCCTTTAATAAGAAATAAGAACCAATTATTACTAATATTCCGAGAAAGATTATTGAACCATTGAAGATCATAGATGAAGGTTGAACAGCAATACAAGAATTAGGATTTGCCGGTGGCCTTCCACAAATTCTTCCCAAATCGCTAATGTAGTTACCTGAAACACTGTAATTTGGAAAAGTAGATTCAGCGATTATCAAGAAAACTGAGAATTGCGCCACACCTAAAAAAAGTGCAACTCCAGCTTTCTTAAGTTCTGAGCTAACTAAATTCATATGAGATAATATTTTTGTTACTTAAATTTTTAAATTATAAAAATTATCTGATTCTTATTTTTGATCTTATTCGTTAAAAAATTTTATTATTTTTTCTAAATTATAAGATAAATTCAATAGGTCAGAATCTTTTCTTAAGTCTGAAGTTACTTGAATACCATAAGGTAAATCATTGTATTTTCCTATCGGTAAAGAGATGGCGGGAAGACCTAAATAGCTCGGAAAGCTTATGTAAAAAGTCGATTTAGCTCTAAATTGAAGATGAATATCGACATTTTTGAATTCCTCAATTTTTGGAGCAATATTATAAACGGTAGGTGTGAGAACGACATCATAGCTTTTGAATATTCTTTGCAATAATTTGAGATAATAATCTCTTAACTTTTGAGCTCTAACGTATTCTACGGCTGTAATCTTTAGTCCATCTTCTATCAACTTTGCAACATCTTCCGCGTAATCTCCTTTTCTTTTCGTATATATTTTTTCATGTATTTCAGAAGCTTCTACTAATCTAATTATTCTATGAAGTTCGCTCATTTCGCTAATATTTAGATCTATTTCATTAAATTCAATCCCTTCAGATCTTAGCTTTTCAATATCCTTGTCTATTTGCTTTTCAACTTCACTCTCTTTATTATTTATGTAAGCTATCTTAATCCTACTAGGTTCAATCTCGTTTATTAAACTAGCTAAATCAAATTTTTCTTTAGATATTAAGTAGTAAACATACGCTGCATCCAATACTCTTTTTGTCATAATCCCAACGGTATCAAAGCTAGGTGCTAATGGAAATATTCCTTCTGTACTAACAGTATTATAAGTTGGCTTGAAACCAACTATACCACAGAATGAAGCAGGTACTCTTATAGATCCTCTAGTATCTGTTCCAATAGAAACTAATGAAGAACCTGTAGCTACAGATACTGCTGATCCACTACTTGAACCTCCAGCTATCCTTGAAATATCATACGGATTATGTGCAGGACCAAAGTATGAGCTCAAACCTGTTATCCCCGATGCAAATTCATGCAAATTTGTTTTTCCGATTATACATGAATCTTCAGAAATTAATTTGTTAACTATTTCCGCATTATACTCAGGTATGTAATCAGAAAATATTTTTGAGGCCATCGTTGTTCTTGCAAAGGTTGTATATATGATATCCTTTAAAGAGATTGGAATACCTGCTAAGTTAGAAATCTGTAGTTTTTTAAGCATTCCATTCTCTAATTTGTTTGCTTGATCTAAAGCTAATTCTTTAGTAATTGTAATGAAATCATTGTATCTTATTGTTTCTCTCTCAGCTTTCTCTATGCTCTTAGAAACAATTTCTACAGGCGACTTCCCTTGGGTTATCTCATAAAGTTCCTTTAAAAGGAACGTTTCATCTAGAACTTTACTTTTTTCGAGCTGTTTTAAAAAATCGAGAACCTCTTTTTGCATATAAAATATATACTATCTTTTTATATAAGCTAACATATGATATTTACCTTTGATCTTTATGGAACACTTGTAGATTGGAATTACTCTATATCAAATTTTTTAAGAATGTTTTCAATAGCACCGGAAGAATTCTTTAAGCTAGAATACGAGCAAATCCGATCTTATAAACCATATTCTGAGATTTTAAAGTTATGTTTGAAAAATCTTATGAAGGATTACGATGAGGAAATTGGTAATAGCTTTGTTTTATGCTTCGCAAAATCTCCTCCTTTTCCAGATACCGTTGTTGCTCTTAAAAAGCTTAAACTTAAAGGATACAAGTTAGGAATAATCTCAAATACAGAAAGAAGGCTGATTAAAATAACTCTTTCAGGAATTGAAGATCTTTTTGATTGGGTAATTACTGCGGAAGATACAGGATACTATAAGCCAAATATAAAAGCTTTTGAAGAAGCTTACAAGTTAATGAAGGTAGATTTGAGAAATGTAGTCCATGTTTCAGCCTATCCTCAATATGATCTAGTTTCTGCCAAAAATCTTGTAAAAACAATTCTTGTTGATAGATACAATTATGAGTGGGAAACAAAGGTAAAAAATCTACTTGACCTGCTCAACTTTTGTTAGCCTCTCATTCTCATACAGCCTAATTATATTGGATGTATTGTTATAATTCAGCAATATTTTACTTTCTGTAAGAAGCAATGCATTGATGTATTTTGCAGTTGCATATATTGTTCTTCTGAAATAGTTCTTTATTTCTCCCACAAGGTTATCAGCGTATTCTTCTATCGCCGCATTAGTTATTTCTGTTTGTTTTAATCTTTCATCTTTCAAAATAGTTCTCAAGCCTTTTATAAATGATTTCAAGTATTCTTCTCTATTTCCCTTATCCTTCTTCATAAGCTTTAAAATAATTAATTTTGCTTCGATCAAGGAGATAGGATTATAATAAACATCATATGATTCTAAAATTTTTTGAAACAAAACATCGATTTCATTTATTCCAATGTCAATGCTGAATATTGGTAAGAGATAGACTGTATCTAGAAGGATTTTATCTCTCATGTTTCTCTATCAGATTCTTCGATTTCCAATAGTTCATCTATCATATCCACGTTTATCTTTTTCAAGTATTTTTTCCTACTTATTATTTCCTCTATTTTTGGCAAAGGTTCTAAAATTGCTATTCCTTCCTTAATTTTCAATACGACCTTTCCGTTTTCTCTTAACCCTATGGCGTCCCTGATTTTTTTAGTTGTGTAGATTTCACCCTTTTTTCCTACTGTTAGAACAAATTCAGACATAAAAAGAATAGAAAAAGTTATTTAAAACCTTTGCTATCTATTTATTTCTTATTTGTTTCAATAATCTATCCCAAGCTCCAAATGCGGACCATCCCCCATCTATAGGAATTACAGCTCCTGTAATATATGAAGAGATATCGGATGCAAGAAAGGCTATTAAATAGGCAACCTCTAAACTCTCACCATATCTTCCCATCGGAGTCCTTCCTTCAATGTCTTCTGTTGTATACTCACCTGTTCCTGTATCTTTAACATCCATAGGAGTTCTTATATAGCCTGGAGCTACAGCGTTAACTCTTATTCCATAATGGGCCCACTCTGTTGCTAAAACCTTTGTAAGACCTATTAGACCGAATTTCGAAGAAACATATGCAGCTCTCTTTGGGACACCTAATAATCCATATATAGAGGCAACGTTTATTATTGAACCTTTAACTTTTTTCTTAACCATGGATCTAGCAGCTAGTTGAGCCATGTAAAATGCTCCAAAAAGATTTATTCTTAAAACCCTTTCATAATCATGTGGACTTAGTTCAAGACTTTCAGCAATTAAAGAAACACCTGCATTGTTAATCAGGATATCTACTTTACCAAACTTATTTTCAGTTTCATTCACAATTTTTTCACAATCTGAATAAATCGATACGTCACCGGCAACTCCGTAGGCATACCCTTCTTTTATTGTTTCATTCAACATTTCTGAAATTCTTATTACATCATCTTTATTCCTTGAGTTTATAACAACTTTCGAACCAAAGGATTTGAAAAGTTTTGCAGTTTCAAGACCTATTCCTTTAGTAGAACCTGTTATTATAACGACTTTATTTTTTAAATCTTGGAAGCTCATTACCAATACCACCTCCTCTCTTGAGGCAATCTTATTGTTTTAGTTTTTGCTGCTCCTCTAATTCTTTCCTCAGCATACTTATCTGCTGCTAAATAGGTGGGAATGCTTTCATTTTCACTTATTTCAAGTATTCTTGTTATATTCTGTCTAATCAATGTCTCAACTTCCTCGATTGCAAAATCATGATTATGGATATTGTTATGGAATAATCTGTAAGTATCATAAACAGTTCCTCCTGAATTAACTACGTAATCAGGAAGATAGAGAATTCCTCTTTTATGTAGCTCATCACCTACAGCCTCACTTTCAAGCTGATTATTAGCGCCTCCACAGATTAGCTTAGCCTTAAGCCTTTGAATTGTTTTAGAATTAAGAATACCTCCCAATGCGTTTGGTGAAAATATATCAACTTCCTCTTCATAGATTTTTTCAGGATCTACAATTTTAGCCTCATATTCCTTTGCAATCTTCTGTGCTCTTTCAGCATCAATATCGCAAATTACTAACTTTGCACCTTTTTTAGATAACAACTTGACCACTTCTGAACCGACTTTTCCCAATCCCTGAACTGCTACCTTTAAGCCGTTTAAATTCTCTGAACCAAATACTTTTCTTGCTCCAATCTGCATTGCCTCTACAACTCCAAATGCGGTCGCAGGACTTATGTCTCCTGCTCCTCCATACGATCTTGGAAGCGTTATTACATATCTTGTCTCTTTATATATATTTACCATATCATTCAAATCTGTTCCTACATCTGTTCC
>AQVQ01000041.1 GCA_000375685.1 crenarchaeote SCGC AAA261-N23 | reverse complement strand
TAACTTCCTTCTTTAACTCAATTACCCCGTTTATAGGTTGTAGAGCTTTATCTTCGTATTGTATGCCTTTGGATTTCAAATAACCTATCAATTCAAAGTATTTATAAGCAAGACAACGAAAAGCATTTACCCTTGGATCGAATTTAACATAGTTTAAAGGAGCTATGAAGATAGGATCAATATCTTCTATCAATATAGTTCCTGCCTGATACCTAATCCTTACCATTACAGTTTAATCTATAATGTATATATTAGTAAACGTATTTTAAACTATACAAAATGAAAGTTAAATTAAATATTTATCAAGTTAAAATGCCTTTGAAAAGGTATTTTACAACAAGTTTTGGAACTCAATGTTTTAGAAATGCTTTGATCTTTAAACTTAAAGCTGATGAAATAGAAGCGTATTCTGAGTGCGTAACTGACGAGGATCCTTACTATAGTTATGAAGATAATGAAACGGCTTTGCATATAATTAAAAAGTATCTGATAAAAATGGTTTCAGATTTACCAAAGCCTGAAGTATTCAATGAAAGAAGCACTAGAATTAAAGGCCATAATATGGCAAAAGCTGCTTTAGAAATGCTTCTATGGGATTATCATTCTAAATTGGAAGAGAAACCTCTTTTTGAATATATAGGAAAAACAAAGGGATATGCGCTGGTTGGAATATCAATAGGCATGGATGATATAAATAAAATGGTTGAGGCTGTTGATGAGGCTTTAAGAAAAGGTTACAAAAGGATAAAAGTCAAAATAGAAAAGGGAAAGGAAGTAAGAATACTTGAAGAAATTCGTGAAAGATTTCCTGAGATACCTTTGAGTGCGGATGCAAACAGCTGCTATAGCATAAAGGATATTGAAATTTTGAAAAAGATTGATAAGTTTAACCTGCTTTACGTTGAACAACCTTTATCTCATGATGATAAAAAATACTTACATGGTTCCTATTTTTGCAGAAATAAATGATGAGAATTTATTCATAGCTGATTCCATAATAAAATGCTATGAAGAGAACTTAAACAAGAAAATAAGCAACTTGAATGATTCTTTGAAAGAATTGGAATTCATGGCCAACAGTTTAGGCTACGATTTCAAGTTTATTAGAGGATTAAAGGCTTTATTGGACAGAAGGATTCATTTACATGAAGAAGACGATAATCTGGCTTTTGAAATAAGGAATAACGTATTTGAGCTATGCAATAAAATGTTTAATGGTGCAGCAATAAGTAAAGAAGAAAGGGATTTTGTTTTAAGACATGTTGCCGAAAAGTATAGTCTTCCTAAAGAGAAAGTGGAAGAACTATTCTTATCAGTCTATGAAGATGAGAAGATAATTAAAGGTTTTGAAAAAATAAGAGCAGAAGAATTGCTTAAAAGATATAATTTATCGCTTCTTCAAACCATTCTCTTTAAATGCAAACAATTACAAATAAATGTTGAACCTACTGGTCATGAAATGCGACTACTTCTTTGGAGCATAAAAAAGCTAGGGCTTCTTTATCAAATTGAAAAATTCTCTAGTAGAATTAACATAACTATAGACGGCCCTGCATCGATAATTAAACAAACTGAAAGATACGGAACAAGGATTGCAAAGTTGATTCCTTTGATAGTAAGATTAAGTGATTGGTTCATAAGGGCATATATAATCAAAAAATTCAAAAGACAAAAAGGCTTTGAAAAGACCTATGTGTTAAATCTCTCAAAAGATTTTTCGAAGTTATTTCCTGAAATCTCCTATGAAGAAGTGCAGTATGATAGTAATTTAGAGGCCGATTTTGCAAAAAGATTTGCAACTGTAAGCGGTGAGTGGGAGGTAATAAGAGAACCTGAACCTTTAATTTATGGCTCTACAATATTTATTCCAGATTTTGCGCTTGTTAAAGGAGATAAAAAAGTTTATTTGGAAATCATAGGTTTCTGGACTCCAGATTATCTAAAAAGAAAAATTGAAAAAATTAAGAATTTGAAAAATGTTAACATAATTTTAGCTGTTGATGAATCATTACATGATTTCAAAATTGAAGATGTTAAAGATGTTGTGATTGTAAAATACAACAAAAAAGTTTCTTCTATAGATATAATTAGAGCCTTAAGAAGGTTTGAATAATCATTTTTTCATTTCTTTTATTTTCTTTGTTAATGTAGGTAGAAACTGGTATAAATCAGCAACGACACCGTAATCCGCATATTTAAAGATACTTGCATTTTTGTCCTTATTTATTGCAACTATTACTTTTGAATCCATTATTCCAGAAACATGTTGCGGGGCTCCTGAGATTCCAACTGCAATGTATAATTTTGGCTTAATAATCTTGGAAGAAATTCCAATCCAAAGATCGTTGGGTAACCAACCATAATCAGCTGCTATAGGTCTTGAGCAGCCAACAACTCCATTGATCGCATCGGCTAATTCTTGTGCAAGCTTAAGGTCTTCTTTATTCTTAAATCCTCTTCCAACGCCTATTACAATATCCGCATTTTCTATATTAACTCCGCTTCTTTTTCTCTCCTCAAATCCTGCAAAATTTATCTTTGAATTTGGAATTTCGGTTATCTCTTTAACCAAAGGACTTTTATTCAAGTTTATTTTAGGATAGACTTTTAAAGGAACGGTTAATGCAATTTTTTCATTCTTACTAATTTCTATATAAGATATTCCTCTTCCTCCTATTACTTGCCTTGAGAATACATAATAATCACCTTTTTCTTGGAAGGAAAGGGCATTAGAAACCATATGCATTCCTTCCTTTGCGGAAAGGAATGATAATATATCATTGTTGTTAACAGTATGTGGAGCTATCACATAGTTTGCATTTTTTTCTAAAAAGACCTTTCTCAGAAGTGATGCCCATTGATCAGGCATTAAATCTTTCTTTGTAACATAAACTTCATCGAAATTTCTAAAATATTCTTCAGCGTTTTCATCCGAATTTGTTAGTGCTATTAGATTTCCTGTTTTCTCGCTTAGCGAATAAGCAACATGTAGTGCATCATTGATAATCTTTGAATCTTCAGAGAAAACAATAATATTGCTTGTCATATTTTGAGCACACCTTCTTGTATTAAGTTATTTATTAAATCCTGTGCAATCTCTTCAAGCTTTGACCCTTCGTAGATTATATTCTTTCTTATTACAGGCCTTACTTCCATCCATTGGTTCAATTTACCTGCTTTAGTCTCAATTTGCAAATCTTTCAAAGTATACTTTATTAAGGGTTTGTTTTTTGATTGGAGTATTTGCTTTAATGTAGGCAATCTTGGTTGGTTTATCTCCCCTGTAACGCTTACAACTAAAGGAGGTTGAGCTTCAATTATTTGCACACCGTTAGGAAGCTCTCTATGGAAAAATATTTTATTCTCTTCTATTCTGATTTTTGCCACATAGGTTATGAACGGGATATCCAAAATAGATGCAATTCTTGCTGGTATTTGAGCTGAAGATACATCCATTGAAGACTCTCCACATAAATATAGATCAAAATTTCCAAGTTTCCTTAACACGCTTGCGATCGCTAGTGAAGTTTCCAAAGGAGAGCAACTATCAAAATAGTCGTCTACAACCAAATGGGCCTCATCAACACCTAAGGCCAAAGTTTCTCGCATTATTCTTTCCGCATCTTGTAATTTCTTATTTACTGGCCCCCAAGTAAGTACAGATATACATATTACTTTTCCTCCAAACTTTTCCCTTATTCTTAAAGCTTCTTCTAGGGCATTTTTATCATATTCACTGATTGCAAGCGGAGATTCAGCTGTATTTATTTTTCCGTTTGATTCTATTTTAAGGAGGTTCAAATTTAAAGAAATCTTCGCCAATACAGCTATGTTTACCATAAATTACAATAATCATACTTAATTATTATAATTATAAAAGGAGGGATGAAAGAAATAACAAAAGCTTTTAAAAAAGACCAAGTTTTACTTATCAAAGGCCCCGCATCGGTCAAAGTTAATAAAGGAAGAATTAGTTGTCTAGGGAATGCTGTTTCTTCTAAGACGGTCATTAGAAAGGGAAAGGTTTTACCTTTTGAATGCGAAGATGAAGAGTGTGAAGTTAGTGCATTGGTTATTGATGAATCTTGCATAGAAATTCAAGGGCAAAAATTTGGAACGTATTTATGGAAAGATAAATTGGTAGGTATAATACAAAAAATTGGTAAGGAATATAAGAAAATCATAATTATTGGTCCTACTGATTCAGGTAAATCAACTTTGTCTGTTTATTTGCTAAATTTGGCTTTGGAAAGGGGTTTGAAGGCAGGTATAATTGATGCTGATTTGGGGCAAAGCGATTTATCGCCCCCTGCTTTCATCGGATGCAAGAAATTAAACAGGAAGATTTTTGATTTAAGGGATGAGAAAGCTGAATTTATAATACCTATTGGGGTGATAGATTCTCTACATTTCAATGATTTAATAATTGAAGGTGTAAAGAAGGGGATAGATTACTTAAAGGATTCAGATGTAATAATAATAAATACAGATGGATTTGTCGTTGATAAAGGAGCTGAGAACAAAATAAAATTGATAAAAGAAACAAACGCGGATTTAATAATTGCATTAAATGATGATGATTCGGTTAATAAGATAGTTGAACCTTTTAAAGAAAGAGCCTTAATTCTTCCTAGATCACGTATTTTGAGAAATAGGAATGTAAGAGCTGAAAGGAGGGAATTGCAATACCAAAAATACTTAGTAGATGCGAGGAAAGTTGGATTTAATTTAAATGATATTAGAATTGGCCTTTTGGGAAAAATTTACTATCATACAAAAATTGAAAATAACATGCTCTTAAAATATAATTCAGAAGGTTTTTCATTGAGAATATTAAACAGTGATTACAACATATGTATTATAAATAGTTCAGAAAAAGCTACATACTTATCAACTGGGACTCTAAGAGGAATGTTTGTAGGTCTCGAGGAGAACGGCTATATAAAATCCTTCGGCATCGTAGACTTCCTCTATGATCAAAAACTAAGAATCCTAACAAATGTGCAAGGAAAAGTTGATACAATATGGTTAACTATGGTGAGAATTACTAATGAAGGAGAACAAAAAATTAGTTACAGGTTCATTTAAATTTAAATAAACTATAAGCGTTCTTAGTCGTCTTTTCTATAACTTCGTATAACGGTATCTTTTTAATCTCAGCTATCCGTCCTGCAGAAATAATAACGTTTGAAGGGGTATTAATAATATCCTTGTTTGGTCCTAAAACAGGAGAGTCACTCTCTAAAAGTAAATTGCTTATTGAAATATGTTTAACCAGTTTTTGCTTTTGTTCAGATCTGACTATTGAAGGTGGAATTGAAAAGTAAAAACCTTTTTTTGCACCTTCGATCGCATATCCAACAGATCCATCAAATGCATGCATTATAACATTTTCCGCTTTCTCATCTATTAATATCTTAATAGCATACTTCCCTGCACTTCTTGAATGAACCACGAGCGGTAGATTCAATTCTTTGGCAATTCTAATCCAATTTCTAAATATGCTTTCTTGTCTTTTCTTATCTTCTTCTTTTCTAAAAATGAAATAGTCTATACCAACTTCTCCTATTCCTACGATTTTGTCAATTTTTGTTTTAATGAGTTTAACATATTCTTCAAATTTATCTAAATCTAAAATCGAATAATCAAATCCTGCAGTACAGTATAATAATTTTGGATATTTCTCCATTAAACTAATTGTCTTTTCTAAACTTTCGGCATCCAAAGGAGAGCAAACGATTTTCTTTACTCCAACCTTTAGAGCATTTTCAATTACTTTATCTCTATTCTCGTCAAAAATCTTATCGTATATATGACAATGAACATCTACCAGCTCGAGTTCTTGCATATTATTATTCTACGTTTAAATTCATCAGCATCTCCTTTATTTCTTTCAGCTCAATTTCTCTATGTTTTCTTCTTAAGTTCGCAATCTCGTATTCTAATTTCTCAGCAGGAGTTTCAGGCAAATACATAGGCAATTTTGAAGGTTTTCCTTGTTTATCGATATTTACAAACACGGTGTTAACAGTGCATATGTGTCTTTTTATATTTTCGAAAGGTGTTTCAGCGATTACCTTCACCTTGATTTCTAAAGAAGTGTTCCAAACACAAGATACTACTGCATCAAGAGTTATAATATCTCCAACCCTAATTGGAGCATAAAATTCCATTTTTTCCAAACTACCTGTTACGCATATGCCTTTGGAATATCTAGAAGCTAAAATGCTAGCAACCTCATCTATATACATTAAAAGCTTTCCAGCAAACATCATATTTCCTTGAAAAGCATCTTCAGGCATTACAAGTCTGTAGTTAGTCAACCTCCATCTAAAATCTTCAAGCAAACTTACATCGTAAATCTTTTCTTTTCTATCTTTTAGTCTTTCATTTCTTACCTCTTTTCTCTTCATCGCTCTTAGATATGTATCTTTTTCATCTTCATCAGGTTCAATCTTATTCTCAATAATTCTCGGTCTTCCAAAGCGATCAACAGCTATGTAAGACATAAAAGCTTTGGTTGCAAACTTTCTTATTTTGCTTTCAGAATCTTCCAATATAACATCTACAGATACTTCCATTGAACTTTTACTTACATATTCAACTTGCGAATTTAGAATAACATTATATCCAACTTTAACAGGTTCTAAAAAGTACAAACTATCCAAAGATCCCAATACGGTAAAACCTTTTGCAACTTTTGTTGCTGCAATAGTTCCAGCAAGAACCATCCAATTCATCATTCTTCCCCCATATAAAGTTCCTATGGGATTTGAATACTCAGGCATTACATATTGCACAGCGGTAACTTTTGTTTCCTTTATTTTCATTAAATTTAGAATTTAATTAACAAAAAATAAATACATGATTAGTGGATTCGCATGATCAATCTAATTGCTTATAAATGTATACATTTAATTGTTAAGTTATATTGGTTTTAAATTTAAAATTTTATTTCTGCTTCTCCTTAACCCCTACCCATTACTCAAATTCTTTAATTTATACTTTATTTTTTGGACAAATTTTTAAGTTAAAAAACCTAAAGCTTTATATATTTACACTTTAGTGTTTTAACTAATGGAAGATTTTGTTGGAAGAGCAATAAAAATTCTAAAAGAAAACAATATCAAATGGGTTGACCTCCAATTTACGGACGTTCCAGGAAGATTTCATCACATAACAGTAAACGCAAGTGACTTTAATGAAGACTCTTTTAAGAATGGGTTTGGAAAGCTGGATGGAAGCAGTATAAGAGGGTTTACAGAAATCTATGAGAGCGATCTTGTTCTAGTTCCAGTTCCAGAAACTTTCACGGTTGTTCCTTGGAATCAAGGATTGGCAAGGGTTATTTCGAAGGTATATTGGGGAGGAGGACAAGGGAGATTTGAAAGAGATCCCAGATATGTTGCAGAAATCGGAGAAGACTATATACACAAGCAAGGCTATCAAGCATATTTTGGACCTGAATTGGAATTCTTTATTTTTGACAAGGTTGAACTTGATATTTCTTCACCCCAAGGAGGAACGGGATACAAGATATATTCTAGAGAAGCTCCATGGTCAAAAAGTGGTTCATTTTTCATAAGGTTCAAAGAAGGCTACTATCCAGTTCCACCTATAGATCAACTTATGGATGTAAGAATTGAAATAATTGAAACACTTGTTAAGTACTTTGGCTTTACAATTGAAACAACTCATCATGAAGTTGCTACTGCAGGTCAAGGTGAAATAGATTTCAGGTATTCTACCTTGGTTGATACTGCAGATAAAGTTCAAACTTTAAAGTATGTAATGAAAAATGTTGCAGCTAAAAGAGGAATGATTGCAACCTTTATGCCCAAGCCTTTATACGGAGATAATGGTACAGGTATGCATGTGCATCTTAGCTTTTGGACAAAGGACGGTACTAGAAATCTAATGTATGATCCTAATGAAAGTTATGCTGAAATTAGCCAATTAGGAAGATATGCTATAGGCGGTCTTCTTGAGCATGCAAGGTCTCTTTCAGCTATTGTTTCTCCAACAACAAATAGCTACAGAAGATTAGTACCTGGTTTTGAAGCTCCTGTTTACTTAGTTTGGAGTAAATCAAATAGAAGCTCTGTGATAAGAGTTCCCACATATTATAAAGGTATGGAAAAGTCAAAAAGAATAGAATTTAGGGCACCTGATGCTGCTTGCAATCCATATCTCGCTTTTGCTGCAATCTCGTTAGCTGCATTGGACGGAATAAATAAGAAAATAGATCCAGGAGATCCTATCGATGAAAATGTATACAGGCTAGGCCCTGAAAAAAGAAAGCAACTTGAAATCGGAGAACTTCCACGATCATTAGATGAAGCATTGGACGAACTTGAATCAGACAATGAATACTTAAAGCCTGTATTTACTTCCTCCGTTTTAAATACATACATAGAAATAAAGAGAGAGGAATGCAGGGCTCTTCAACAATATCCACATCCAATGGAAATATACTATTACTTGGATATCTAGTAGGGATTTAATCTACTTAAAGCGAATCTAATTTCTTTTATACAACTTATTAAATCATTTGTTTTTCTTCTTTTTAGTAAATCATAAGAGAGCAATGAAACTGCTATAATATCAGAAATGTGTGTAGGTCTGGAATGGATAGTAATATAAGAGCTATTTTTCTTAGCTTATTTGATGTTGTATTATGCCTTTTAATTATGCTTATCGAATCATCGAATTTTTCTAAATCTTTTTCTAAATCCTTATAAAATTTCTTGTATTCATTCAAAATCCACTTTCTTTTTTCTTCTTTTAACACAAAGATACTTTAAAATAATATTTAAAATCTACTTTGGAAAAGAATATTCTGTATTACTAAATTAATACAAAAATTAACCTATACCTAATATTGCCTTAGCTTCTTCAGACATCATCTCGGGAGTCCATCTAGGCTCCCATACCAAATCAACCTTTACATCTTTAACTCCTGGTATTTTTAAAACTTCATTTTTAACTTGTTCAAGAACAAAAGGACCTGCAGGGCAGAAAGGCGTTGTAAAAGTCATTTTAATATACACATTTCCATCGTCAATCTTTAGTTCGTAAACCAAACCTAGATCAACTATATTAACAGGTATTTCTGGATCATAGCAATTCTTTAAAGCATTTAAAACCTCTTCTTTAGTTACCATCGTTTAAATAAAACACTAACCACTATATATTTTTAGTATCTTGTGTTGCTATCTTTCTAAAAGCTAAAATACTTATTCGTGCAGCTACCCTTTTTGCAATTTCATAATAAGCTTTACCTGCTTCGCTTTGCTCATTTTTGATAGTTAAAGGAATTCCATCATCTGATCTTATTCTTATAATAGGATCTAAAGGAACTTCTCCCAAGAAAGGAACTCCAAGCTTTTCAGCAATAGATTTACCTCCACCATATCCGAAAATATCATGCTTTGCTCCACAATTTGGGCAAATAAAATAGCTCATGTTCTCTATTATTCCAAGAATGTTTGCATTTAATTTTTTGAACATTTGCAAAGCTTTAGTCGCTATCATATACGCTGTTGGTTGTGGAGTTGTAACTATTATTACTCCTGCAAGAGGTAGTGTTTGTGCAAGCGTTAATGGTATATCTCCTGTACCAGGAGGCAAATCTACTATCAAATAGTCAAGTTCGCCCCATTCAACATCCATAATTAGCTGCCTTAAAACATTTGAAATTATAGGTCCACGCCAAATCAAAGGCGTATCTTCTGTTATGAAAAATCCAACAGACATTACTTTTACGTTATGAACAATTGGAGGAAATATTTTTTTACCATCTGTTTTAGGAGGTTCTTTAACACCGATTATTCTTGGTACACTTGGGC
>AQVQ01000040.1 GCA_000375685.1 crenarchaeote SCGC AAA261-N23 | reverse complement strand
GTACTTCCAAGCCCCATTCCTACAGGTATGTTTTTCTGCAATCTTATTTTGAGATTTCCTTTCAAATCGTATTCATCCATGATATTTAACAATAAAGCAGTCAACATATTTTCGCTTAATGTTCTTGGAACAGGATATTTACCTTCTAATTGAAGTTCTATCTTCACTCTCTCAGACTCTTGGTATTCAACTTCAACTACATCGAAAGGTTCTTCTAAAGCGATTGCAAATACATCGAAACCAGGACCTAGATTAGCACTTGAAGCAGGAGTAATTATTCTTAGTCTTTTCATTCTTAAAGAAGGACTTTTTATAAATTCCTATTAATTTAGCTTCAATATCTTTTTGTGAAGCTAGTTCGAAACTTACTTATGTGACGCAGAATCCCTCGCTACTGATGCTCATTTTAATTCCTTTTTCAGGTTCAAAATTTATTGAGAGCTTATTTTTACTTAAAACCTTATATCCTTCATTGTTTAATTTATCCTGAAGCTTTACCAAATTCAAACTAATTTTGCTCGAAGGATATAAATAAAATACTCCTTTACCCTCTCTTGCGCAACCTATTTCATAACTTTCTGTATAACTAATTAATTCAACATTAGGATAATTGCTACAAGCAGGGCATTGTTCTGTTCTCTTTAAATTCAAAATATCGAAATAAAGGCTATTCAAATCTACAAGAAGGAGCTTGTTCGCTAATATCGGCTCTTTTTCTGTTATTAATGTAATTGCTTCACTTACTTGAATGCTAGCTATTATGCCAAGAACAGAAGGATGGGCGCCAACAATTGCACACGTAGGTAAATCTTCATCCTTAAGACCTAGATATATACATTCTAAACATGCTGTTTTACCTGGCAAAACAGTGAAAGCGCTTCCTTGATTCTCTATGGCTGCACCATAAATATAAGGTATACCTAGCTTTAAACAAGCCCTATTAACTAAATACCTTGCTTTTATAGAATCCGTGCTATCAATAACAAGATCAAAGTCTTTTATCGTTTCTTCAACATTGTACACAGTTGTTGCAATTGGCTTAGGATCTATTTCTACTTCAGGATTTAATGCCTTAAGTCTTTCAAATGCCACTTCTACTTTCATCTTACCTGCATCTTCTGGTTTATAAAGATATTGTCTATGCAGATCAGTTATTGAAACCACATCCCTATTTACAATCCTTAAAAATCCTATTCCCATTGAAACTAATTGTTGTAAAATAGGGCATCCTAAACCTCCCAATCCTATAAGACATATCTTTGCTTTGAAAATCTTTTCTTGACCTTTATGTATTCTATAAACACCTGTTTTGCCGCAAATGGTATCAGTTATGAATATTAGAGCAACTGCTACCTTTGCATCATTTATCCTCGCTTCAACGAGTCGACTTCTCCTTAACCAATATTTAAACCAATAAAGCGAAAAGAAATCTAAAGAATCTTTAGCTATTTCTACTGCGTTCTCGTAGTCTTTTGAAAAAGCTATTTCCATCGATAAGCGATACCTTTTAAGTGATAATTATTTTTGATTACATTCAAAGATAGCTAATTTACCAATCCAATAGATTATTGAATTTTATCTATTTTCCAATTTCCTAATAAAATCATTTTATATTTTTGAAATAAATTAGATCATAAAAATTTTAAAATAAGATTTATTATAATCCAAAGTCAAATATTTAAATAGCTTTTTCATAATTAGCTATGGTGAAGAGATTCGAAATAATAGCTAAAGGAAAAGTTCAAAAAGTTGGCTATAGAGATTATGTAGAAGAAGTTGCAAGAAGCCTAGGAATTGTAGGATTTGTTGAAAACTTAAAGGATGGAAATGTTAGAATCGTTTGTGAAGGCGAAGAAGGAATAATTAAGAAATTTATTTCAGAAATTAACATAAAGAAAGGGCTGATAGAAGTTGAAGATGTCCAAATCAAAAGCATAAGAGATGCTATTGGCGAATTCAAGTTTTTCGAAATAAAGTACGGTACTTTAGAAGATGAAATAGGTGAAAGAATGGCTACAGCAGTAAAATATGCTTCTGCAATGTGGATGGACATTAAGGAAATGAAAGGCGATATTAAGGAGATGAAGGGAGATATCAAAGAGATGAAAAGTGACATTAAGGAAATGAAAGGCGATATTAAGGAGATGAAAAGTGACATTAAAGAAATGAAATCTGATATTAAGGAAATGAAAGATGACATTAAGGAAATGAAAGGCGATATCAAAGAAATTAAGCAAGATGTAAAGGAAGTACTTAAAAAGCAAGATGAAACAATTAAAGAAATTCGAGAACTTAGATTGGATCTTAAAAGTTATTTAGATGAAAGATTTAGAAAAATTGAAGAAGAAATAAAAGTTATTAAAGCTAAAATCGGTTTAGCTTAGCTTCTCTAGTCTCTCTCTAAGCTTTTATCAATCTTATTCGTAGATGTTAAAGGCATCAAATCTATGACTATAGATTTATCTGGAATCCATCAATCTTGCATCCCTTTTTCAAAGTGTTTCGTCGTTCCCACCATTGATTCGTAGCTACATCTCTCATTTGGTAGCAAGTCGAGAGGCTCAGAGAACCCTCCCATTTAATTTCTCATGTCCCGAAATTTGAAATTTTAAAGAGGATCCTTCATAGAAAAAATCAAAAATATGCTATATGTTGATTGTTTCTCCTTAAGTCACATTAAGCCCTCAATCAAGCTTAGGAGGAGCGCCACTGAATTTCTTATGAGAAATTTAACTTTAAGATATTACGTTTTTTGAATATAGCACTTAAGGAATAAACTTTCAATTTTGTAATAATTGTTTTAATTGAAATATTCATTAAAGAGAATAACTTTCAAAGTTCGGAGCCCGATAATTCACGATAAAGAAAACTTAAACAACCTGCGATGCATAATAAGCTTTAATATTTATATCATATAAAGTAGTTGTGGAATTAAAAGCTTATAACATAAAGGTCTTTGGCAGGGTTCAAAGGGTGGGATTTAGAAGATATGCTTTAGATAATGCTCAGGCTTTATCTTTACAAGGCTATATTAAGAATGAATTGGATGGTTCTGTAAGTATTTTCGTTCAAGGAGAGGAAAACAAGATCGAGAAGTTCATCGAAGCTATAACCAATTCCCCTCCCCCTATAGTAGTTACAAAAATAGAGAAAGAACCTGCCTCTTATGATATTAATATAAAATATTTTACGATAAAATATGGTGATTTGGTAGATGAGCTACAAGAAGGATTTGGTTCAATGCAAAGTATATTCATGGATTATTGGAAAGAGTTCAGAGATTATAGGAGCGAATTTAGAGATTACAGGCAAGAGTTTAGAGATTTTAGACAAGAGTTTAAAGATTTTCGAAATGAATTTAGAGATTACAGGCAAGAGTTTAGAGACTTCGCTACTAGAACAGATAACAATTTTAAACAAGTTGTAAGCTTACAAGAAGAAACTTTAAAGGAAATTAGAAGTGTTAAAAATGACATAAAAGACTTGAGAAAAGACATCAAGATTGAGTTCAGAAGGCTGAGAAGAGATATCAGAGCATTATTAAATGAAAGATTGAGAAAAATAGAAGAAGATATAGCAATAATAAAGGCTAAACTGGGCCTATAAGAGAATTAAATTAGTTCTAAAATTTGGAAATACTTTTTATCAAAAAACTTTTGGAAGGAAAATTATGATAATTAAAGAATAATATATTTTTATTAGCACAAGTTAAAATTAGAAAAAGAAAGTTTAAGCTAAATCCGATTAATGTAATTGTAGTTAAGAATCAATAAGAGCATTTTCATCATTAACGGTGTGAAGGAATCGAGCCCTGAATATAATTGAATTAATTTCCTATTCAATATTTCTTAAATATTCTTTCCAAACTTTTTCAAATTTCGAAACTTTTGGCGAAATCACAAATATACAGTAAGGATTGTAAGGGTTCCTTTCATAATAATTGATGTGATAATCCTCAGCTTTATAAAAAGCCTTAAAAGGCATAATTTCGGTCACAACTTTTTTCTTCCAAATTTTTTCAGCTTCTTTAATTTCTTCTTCGGCTATTTTTCTTTGTTCTTCATTCATGTAGATTATTATTGACCTATATTGAGAACCTACGTCGTTTCCTTGCCTATTTTTAGTGGTAGGATCATGCGTTGTAAAAAATATTTTAAGTAATTCTCTGTAGCTAATTACTTTCGGATCAAATACAATTTTCACAACTTCTGCATGTCCTGTTTCATCGCTACAAACTTGCTCATAAGTAGGATTCTCAACCCATCCGCCCGAATATCCAGGAACAACCTCTATGACCCCTTTAACCCTTTTAAAGATTGCTTCAGTACACCAAAAGCAACCTCCTCCCAAGATTGCAATTTCATAGTCTTTTTCCATGTCTCCAAAATATCCTTCAAGGTTTATGAATTTATTAGCTTCTCATATTTGAACTAAATAAGAATAAGTCTCCGGCCTTCTGCTTTTCAGCCTTTCTCTTCTTAACATCTCTAACTTTTCAGGTTCGAAATCATATATAAGGATTGTTTCATATTCTTCAGTAAACTTTGCAATTTTAGGTATTACATACCGGTTTTCAAAAATATCGAAATCTACTACGAAACTTTTTCCAGGGTATTCTGGTTGTAGTAAAGTTGCTGGACAAGCTAAATGAACTCGATTTTCCAAAGCCCTTGCTAATGCATATATTTTCCATCCTTCAAAGGAAATTCTCTTAATTCTTGAAGGAACAAAGATTACTTCAGCCCCCTTCAAAACCAATATTCTTATAGCTTCAGGAAAAACCAAATCATAGCAAATAGCCACCCCCCATTTTGTATCCGTTTATATCGAATACGTTATATTCATTGCCTGGTATCGCTACTTCCTTTTCTGCCTCATACAAATGAACTTTCTTTTGGGAACCTATAACTTCCCCTTCCTTATTTATTGCATAGCAAACTATTTCCTTTGCATCATTATTTTCAACGTAACATCCCCCGGTTAATATAGCTATTTCGTTTTTTCTTACAACATAAATAAAAGAATTTAAGATTGAATTAAAATCTTTAGTAAATATCCAATGTTCAGGCAAACATGCTAATTCACAACCAAATAATGATGGTTCTTCAATTAATGAAACTACGCTTGATACTTTTTTTCCTTTCTTGAATCGGGCTGGATTAAAGCTACTTTCATATTTATTAGATTGATAATACCAAAAATCAACTAATTAGAAGGTTGACTTATCCATTATAATTGAAATATTGAATTTAAATGGGGTTCTCTGAGCTTCTCGACTGCCCCTCATATGCAATATGTAGCTCCGAATCAATTGAGGGGAACCCTTGTCCTTTAGGACGGATAGAAAGCTAGCAAATCAGTCATAGGTGGATAAATACAGGTTAACTATATCCAAAATCTAATTCTTATTGTAAAAATAGCTAATAAAATAATATAATTATTGAGTGTATCTTTTTTAACAAAAATTAATGGATCGCATAATATATCAATATTTTCATTTTATACATAGGAATTTAATATTGTTTGAACACTGTTATAATTTTTTAATTAATCTATAAGCTATTTTTTACCATATACAAAAATTTTTTATTGCTAGATTCCTTTAAAGAACTATGGTATTGGATCCTCAAATTAAGAATTTCTTAGATTTAGTTTCAAAACTTCCACAACCAGACCTTTCCAAAATTACTCCTCAGGAATTTAGGAACTTATTTAAACAAGCATCATTAATGCTAATTTCTTCAAAAATTGAAGTTAAGAACGTTAGAGATTTAGAAATTAGTGTAAATGGAGGAAAAATAAAGTTGAGAATTTATGAGCCAATTAAAGGCGAGAAGCCCTATCCTGCAATTGTATATTATCATGGCGGGGGATTTGTTTTAGGTGATCTTGATACCTACGATAACGTTTGTAGACTTCTGGCAAATTCTTCAGAATGTTTAGTTATATCAGTCGATTATAGATTAGCTCCTGAATATAAATTTCCCGTAGCAGTTTATGATAGCTATGAAGCATTAAAATGGGTTTATCTTAATGCAAATAAGATAGATGCTAACGCATCCAAAATAGCTGTTGCAGGAGATAGTGCAGGAGGAAACTTAGCTACAGTTGTAAGTATTGTTTCCAGGGATAAAAAAGAAGAAATAGTAAAATATCAAGTTCTTATTTATCCAGTAGTTAACATGTTAGATTTGTCCCCTTCAGTAGTTGAATTTTCAGAAGGATACTTCCTAACTTTTGAACAAATGAGCTGGTTTGGAAGACAATATTTTAAAGATCCAAAAGATTATCTTCATCCTTATGCCTCTCCTTTGTTTGCCGATTTAAGCAATCTGCCTCCTGCATTAATAATAACAGCAGAATACGATCCTTTAAGAGATCAAGGGGAGACCTATGCAAACATTTTAAAGTCAAAAGGGAACCTAGTAACATGCATCAGATATCAAGGAATGATTCATGGTTTCATTAATTTAATCGACCTCGTTGAAACTTCCAAAGTAGCAATATATAACATCGCTGGAGCAATTAGAAGACATTTAAAATAATTTAGCAAAATTCATAAATTATAACTCAATTAATCTTTATGAAAGAAATAGAAAATTTGTGGAAAAGAGCTTTGAATGAAACTTGGAATCCTGAACATATTGATATAGAAGCTGATAAGAGTGACTGGAATAACTTAAATCAAGATCAAAGGAAATATTTGGCAGATTTGTTCTTCCATCAACTTATGGGAGAGTATGAAGTATTAATCGGTGTTTCAAGGCTTGCAACTATAATTAAAGAAAAAGATGCAAGATTTTTCCTTTTAACACATGCTAGAGATAATACTGTTCATGCGAATATTTTTGAAAGGGTACTGATTACTGCAGGAGAGGATACAGCTATAGATTTTAAAACTAGAGTTTCTGAATCTTACTATGAATTAGTTTATTCAAAGCCTAGAAAACTTCTTAATGATTTGGAGAAGAAAATGAACGAGAAAAAGCTTGCTTCCTTCCTTACAATGTATTATCTTGCTACAGATGGCATTCTTTATAATACAAGCTTTATAGCTCTTGAGCAAATGTTATTTTCTGCAGGAAAGTTCAAAAATCTATATGAAGCTTATAAAAAGATAAACGTAGATGAGAAAAGGCAAACAATTTTTGCTGCTTACTATATTAAATACCTTTCAGAAAAAAATGAAGAAATAAAGGAGGTTGTAAAGGAAACACTTAATGAATGTACAACTTCAGTACTATCTACTATAGGCTATTTTTCAAGCTTAGCACAATCCTTCGGAAGAAATATAGAAGATTTTGCTTCATTATCACAAGGAGTAATTGAAGAAGAGTTAAAAATAATCGGAATAAAGTAATTAAGGTTTTATTACAGCTTTAAAAGTTTTTCTTTTATCGAACATTTCATATCCCTGTGGAGCTTCATCTAAGCTAAATTTGTGAGTTATAATCTTAGAAACATCTATTCTGTTGTTCTTTATTAGCTCAAACAATTCATTTCTGTACTTTATCGTATCACCTATTACAAAGACCAACCTCTTTTCTGTAATCCAAAGTTGGCCTGCTGGAAACTTGTTATATTCTTGTGCGTGCAAGCCTACAACGCTAACGGTTCCTTTTCTTCTTACAATTTCTATAGCTTTATCTATTGTTTCCATGCTTCCTCCAACAGCTTCTATTACTAAATCGGCTCCTCTTCCTTCTGTTAAATTTCTCACTTCTTCTGCAACGTCTGTGCTTCTTGCATTTACTGTTTTGAATCCTAAATCTCTTGCAAAATTTAATCTGTTTTCATCAACATCTACTGTAACAATTTCTCCTGCACCAATAGCTCTTGCACATATTGCTGCCATAGCTCCTATTGGTCCAAATCCTAAGACTGCAACTGAGTATCCAGGTCTAAATCCACCTTCTATTAGACCTGCATATGCAGCTGGTAATCCATCGCTTAAAGTCAATATCTTCTCTTCTTTTATTTCCTCTGGAATTTTAAAAAGCATTACATCGGCATTTGGTACCCGAACAAGTTCAGCATGTGCTCCGGAGATTTCTTCGCCATATAATGGTCCAAGTCCAAAAATATTTATCTTTTCACACTGCGTATAAAATCCGTGCATACAATACCAGCAAGAACCATCGACTATCCAGCAAGATACAACTACTCTATCTCCCTTTGAGAATCTCTTTACTCCTTTTCCTACGTTTTCTACATACCCTATAAATTCATGGCCTATAATATTTCCAGGGATTATTTGGAAATGGCCTCTGTAAACATGCAAGTCTGTTCCGCAAATTCCTGCTAAAGAAACTCTAACAATTGCATCTGTTTCATTTATGATCTTTGGTTCCTCAACATCTTCAACCCTAACATCATATGGTGCATACCATCTTAAAGCCTTCATTCCAAGAACTGTGTAGGTACTCTTTTAATTGCGTTTACAAAAGCTGCGGATGCCCCTGCATTTGTTATCAATCTCATTACATTTCCTTTAGCTTTAAGTTGGCCTGTCATTATAGCAATTGTAGGACTCAAATTACCCTGTGCTATCTTTTTAAAAGTTGTATAGCTTCCTGTTAAAGTTATTCCAGAAATTCTTTCTGAAGGATCATTTAAAATTTCAACTTTTCTGCATTTTCCATGCCATAAATCGAACCAAACAATAACCCTCTCATTCTTAAAATACTCTTTTACCTTAGGAGGTAAATCGGTTACAATTAAAGTGATAGGGTCTTCCCAATCCTTTGCAGCTCTTGCATAGCTTTCATCTTCGTTCAATATCTTTGCAAAGCTTTCAAGCCATTCTTTAGAGCCAAAAATGTAGCTCATATATAATAATAAGTATCTGAAAATATAAATGCTATTGTTTAATAAAAATTTTAGTAAATGAATTCTTCAATGTAAAATTTCTATTCAATTTGGAAAATTTTTGCTATATTAAAAATATTTATCGCTAGTTTTACTGTATATTTAAATAAATTTTTATTAAGGCCTTCGAACAATTTTCATTTGTGAAAGAACTTAAAATATTTATAATTTCATCATTGATAATAATTTTGTTACTTATTAGTGGAATAATATTATACTCATAAATCAGTAGAATTACCAGGCAATAAAGGAAACAATTCATATTCTCCAATTCTTCTAGGAGATATGAATACTACAAAGAATTCTTTTTTATACAACATTGTGTGGGAGATTATAGCTAGGCTTGATATAACAAACAGTTCTTTGATAAATCAGGTAGCAAGTTATATTAACAATAATCCAGATAATACTACAACAGTACAGGGATTTTATCTGCATAAACATAATGATTACGGGATAAGCTTTTTATATATTGTTAATGCTACATCATACTATTACTTACTGAATTCAATTTCCTTTACTAATCATGGCATATTTAAAATAAAGAAACTAAAAATACCAATCGTTAAATTTGGTACAATGACTAAAAATATAGCTGGCTATGAATGGTACAATGGTTCCAGCTCATTAACGATAGTTCAAATGAATACTTATACATATTCATTTTCTCAACCTCCTCAAACTCCTGTTGGCGGATATACAGAAACCGGTGCTGGATTATGTTTAGGGATCAGCGGTGTCTACAACAATGTCAGTTATTTAATACAAACTGGTTATTCATGGGATAATATCACAAAACAAAATAGACTTATCTATGAAATATATCCTTCCACACCTGCATATTATTTCATAATGAATGGTCAAATAGCGACAATACCAAACCAACATTATTTATTCTTAGAAATATTTCCTTCAGTCTACTCTAATGGTGCGCAGACATGGTATTTTGAAATAATAGATGAAAACACAACATAAGAATTTGTTGCTTCATAAAATCTAAACGTAAATATAATTAACTATCTTAAATACACATGGTCTGCCCTTGAAACTCCTGTATATTGCAGTAACTCTTCCCTTTGTAGTATTGAACAGTTGCCTGAATTCAAATATGTTA
>AQVQ01000039.1 GCA_000375685.1 crenarchaeote SCGC AAA261-N23 | reverse complement strand
TTCAAGAGTCTTATTAGCTCTTTTCTTAAATTGCTCTCCACTCCTACATATATTATATTACTAAAAAAGCATTTAAAGTAACCAATGATTTGTACAATAAGGCAAAATGAGAATTTTTATAACGTTCCAAGTAGTTTTAGGCTAAATTGAAAATCGGTTATTCTCTTATTTATTATATATTTTTTAGATTTTATTTTAGCAAGATATTTGCGTATTTTCAAATTCTTTTCGAAAAATCTAATAAATATCTCAACAGCTTTGTTCCAATCATGATTAATCCCGATTGCCCTAACTTGTTTAGAAAACTACTCGTAAACTCCTTTTTTGAAAACTCAATTATCTTTTCATGCATATTCCTAAGATTGAGTTTTCATTACAGTTCAACTATCACAAACTTCATTGAATAAACCCATCGCCTTAATAGATTTTATTAGACTGCTTTCCTCAGACCTAAAATTATTAATGAAAAAGCGATTCTTTTTGAAGATGATTGAATGCTTTGTAGTTTCCCAAATTTGAGTAAAAATACACAAAATACTTCAAAATAAAAATTATGAGAAAGATGTATTCAATTATGTTGCGATAATCTTTAATTCAATTATTCATTTTGAGCATATGTTAAATTCACTAAATAAAGTTTGTAATAAGTTCCATTGTAAATTGTAATAATATTCAAGTTGACATTTATAATTGCGTTTAAGTTAATGTTATTACAATAACCGTTATTTATTGTTTTCGAAATTGTTATATTTTCTGTTTGAAGAAATCCAAGATCTACAACGTATAAGCTTGTCTTATTTAATCCATAACCTAAGCATGCTAAATCGGCCTCCGTAGGATAACTATAGACGATAATGATATTGTATAAGTTTCTGTCTTCAAGATGTATAAACCTATATGTGTAATCAGGGACGATTAAGGGTGAGTTAGTTAAATTCAATCCTGATACGATTTTCCCAATATTGATTAGCTCATTATAAGCTGGTCCTGGTGGAGAGGGAGCTAACCCTGCTTGAAGACCTCTTAACACATATAATGAATTATAATTGCTTAAATTAGGACTCATTGTTGCATAAAAGCCAGGGGTTATGATTAAGCCGATCAATAAAATTCTTAATAACCAGCCTTTTATAAGTTTAATTTTTGATACACTAATAGGTATGAGTATGAGTGCAAAAACCATAAATACTCTATCCCAAATACCAAAAAGATCAAAAGTTGTTATCCATGGTATGATTGATAAAAAGAATAAAGACATGGATGTAAATATGCTGGTCGGTGCTTTATGCCAATTATCTTCTATTCCTATAAAGAAAAAAGGCAACAAGAAACCAAAACTTATAACTATATAAGGGTAAACATTGAACATATCATTGTAGTTAGTTTCCTGAGAAAAAAGCATACTTACAGAAGATATTGTTCCTGCCACAGGATTGGAGGAAACAAAACTTCTGTATCCCAAGTACCATAATACAGAATAACCTGATATCAACATGAGAATAAGATACAGGGAGAAAAGGAGCAAGTGCTTTTTGCTTCTTTCTTTAATAAAACCAATAATACAGTTTATCATAATAAAGAATGAAATTATGGCACCTGTAGTTCCACCAAATTCTGAAGAGAAAGACGCTAATAATATTAATATTGGAGCAAAAAACAATCCATATTTTCCTTTAATCTTGCCGTCTATGGAAATTAAAGTTAAGATAATGAATACAGAAGATAGCAATTGCTTCATCAAATCCCACGACAATCTGAGTAAAATTATAGAAAAAGAACCTATCAATGGAATTGCCAATAATCTCCAATCTCTTATATTTAAAACCTTCTTTGCATATAAAGTAAGCAAACTTATGATTAATCCATACAGAATTGAAGGAATGAACTTAAATAAAATTACAGGATCTATTATTAGACTAAACGGGTAAAGAAGAAGATATAACACCGGAGGAACATTTACTATATAATTTGATAATAGTGCCGGATTAGCAACCAAATCTCTAAATTGAGCCGCGTAATCTACTGTATCATAGCCTATCAACATAGGCCACCAATAAACTTCAGGGATAAATCTAATTAAAAATCCAAGAAAAAATGCTAAAATTACAGCATGTCTGATTAAAAAGTTGTAAACTTTATTAAATAATTCATTTAAAGTTATTCCTTTTTTGAAAGAATAAATTCCTATAAATTTATGCATTATTATTTCTCCAATGGATAGTATCGTTCCACTAATCATAAAAGAATAAGATAACGCAAGAACCTGATAATTGAACAAGAACCCTCCGATATAAAAACTACCTCTGTTATCAATTAACACTAGAGATACAGAAATGAATCTACCTACAAGTATTAGTAACAATCCTATTAATAAAATAAATACAGAAGAATATACATAAGCGTTTAGATTCTTTCTAAGTTCTAAAATTATCGATGTAATTGCGATTATAAATGAAGCCCATAAATAGTAATCGGCTCTAACTAGAAAATTAACAGAACCTATGTCTCTATAAAAGAATGGGACTAGCAATAAAATCAGGCTTAATATGGCCAAGTAGTCCCTAATTTTATATAGTATTTCCGTATACCTTATTTCATAAGCGTTATACATAAGCTGAATAAAATTTTATAATTTAAATTTCTTATTGTACTATTAAGATCCCACATATACGAATATACGTTTAATTTTCTAAGGCTTCTGCAACACTTTTTATTTTTATAGCTATTGTTATGTGGTTCTTTAATTCCAGCATTTCCAAGCTTCTTTAATCTTATGAATTGCAGATATACAAACCCGCCTAAATTTTCTCAGCCTTTATTATTATATGCCATCCAAGTTCTAAATCCTTTGGAACTACAATTTTTACTTTCCTCTTTTCTAATGTATCTATTACGTTATAATGAACACTTGCTTTTACATTCTTGAAATAGTCTTCGAAAAACTTTATTGCCTCTTCCTTAGTGTAGGCTTTTGTATAAGGACAGCCAAATATCCTCTCGCTAAACATTGATAATATTTCATCCTCTGTATGCTTATTTAGCAAACCGTTCTTTATACCTCTTAGATAAATTATCGAATAAGCATAGAGCAAAGAATCTTTGTTGTATAGCATTGCCATAACTTTGCCATTCTTCTTCAAAACGCGCTTAATTTCATTCATAACATCATTAACATTGGGAATATGATGTAGAACGCCAAAGCTATAAACAACATCTATGCAGTTTTCTCTAAAAGGCAAATAATGTGCAGATGCTTGAACAACATCGCTGTTGCAATGGAAATTGCTCTCGATTAAGGTCATTTTTGTTTCATTGGTTGCAGTCTTTGTAAGATCCATTGAAATAACATAAGCTCCATACTTGGCAAATTCAGCTGAATCTATTCCTGAACCGCTTCCTATTTCCAAAACTCTATTTCCTTTATACCTCCAAAATTGAAAAGTCCTAAGCATGTAATCTTGCAAACCATATCTAAATTTTCTCTTTTCTTCATAATTCAATTTTAAATCTTTGAATGCCATAGGAACATTCTTTTCCCAATACTCTTTGATTTTTAAGATTTCAACGCTCATTTCCATTCCCTCGGATACCTCCAATCTGAACCATGTGAACGAAAGCCTATTTTAAATATTTCAGGAGGAAGCCTTTTATGCTGACTATTCTTTATCATATTAGTTATCTTTTCAACAGTTGCTATTGGAATATTTAATTCTTTGGATATTTCCTCATCATTCATCCATAGCTCCATTTTTCTGTAAAGAATTCTGTCCAATGTTAGATAATCTATTCCAAGTTCGCCTTCTGCAGTCTGTCCTTGCCAAAGAGCGGGAGAAGGGGGTTTTATGTATATTCTTTCTGGCAATCTAACTTCAGCTGCTATTTGTCTTACCTGAGTCTTGTATAGATCTCCTATAGGTAAAACATCAACACCGCTATCACCGTATTTTGTAAAATAACCAATGGTTATCTCAGATTTATCACCTGTGCCTAAAACAAGACCTTTTACTTTATGTGCATATCCATGAAGAATTATCATTCTAACCCTTGCTTTTATGTTTCCTACTCCTAAGCTATCTTTAACACCGAGCATATTTGAAAACTCATCAACAATCTCATCAATTTCTATATAGGCAACGTTTTCTTTCGGAATATTCAAGAAATTTATTACCTCATAGGCATCCTCAATATCTTGCTTAGGTGTTGAATTACTCGGCAATAGCAAAACATGAACGTTTCGAGGACCTAAAGATTTTACAGCTAAGTATGTTGTAACAGAAGAATCAACACCTCCACTTAATCCAATAACGTATTTATTTCTGTTAGCATAATCCAAAATATAGTGTCTTAGCCTTAATGTTATGTAATCTACAACCTCTTTAACGTTCACTCGTAGTTCTTCAGGAATGCTTTTTAAGAAATGTTTACTCATAATTTTGACAGTATTTCATGGAAACTATTCTGATGAATTTTAAAGGAAGAAAATCTCCTTGATTTCTCAACTTCGGAAACATCGATTGTTATATTTATAACATCTTCCTCATATTTTTTGCACCTTGCAATTATTTCGCCCCTTGGGGATGAAACCATCGATCCTCCCCAGAAGAATTCTTCATCCTCAGGACCTACCCTATTAACGAAAACAAAATAAATACCATTTATTATTGAATGTGCTTTTATCAAAGCTTCCCACTGATCTTCAATAAGCAACTTTCCTTTTTTAGCTTTATTTACACCTCTTATAGGTGAAGATGATAAACAAAAGATAACCTGTGCTCCCATTCTAACTAAAGCTTCCACCGGTTCATAATGCCAAGCATCTTCACAAATAATAACACCGAAATTTATTCCTTTAAATTCGAAGACTTTCAAATCCTTTAAAGGGAAAGCGGGGGTAAAGTATCTCATTTCTTCAAAAAGGCCGTATGTTGGCAAATAAAATTTCTTTACATTTCCTAAAATTTCATTCCCTTTTATAACAAATGCGCCGTTGTTTATAGTTTTCAGTTCATTCTTTATTACAGAGCCAATTATTGCCAATTGATCCTTTTTTATGTTTTTTCTGATGTTTTCAATAGCCTTTAAGCATCTATCATATATTTCGAAGGCAATGTCTTTTATCATATAGCCTGTTAATGAAAGTTCAGGAAAACAAACTATGTCAGCATTACTTTCATTTATCCTTTCTATATGTTTCTTAGCATTCGATTCAACATCCCCTAACCTTGTTGATATCTGAGCTAGGCAAAGATTTATTTTATCCATTAATTTTACTTCTTTTTACCTATTCCTAATGCATAATATTTAACTTTATTTGAGAAACGGTTTTTAAAATTTCTCCAACAATCTATGATAAGAATTTCTCTATCATCTTTTATCATATTTGGCAATTCTTCAAGCTCCTTATGCAAAACTGTGATCACTATTGCATCTGTATCCTTAATTGCTTCATGAATATCCTCGCATATCTTTACCCTTTTATCTTTAAAAACTTGCTTTAAACTATCTTTTGCCAAAGGATCGTAAAGCTTTAGATTGTAGTTTCCAAATTTCAATAAGATATTAGATAAGTTTACGCCGACAGATTCCTCAATTATATTAGTGTTTGGCTTGTAAGTTAAGCCCAGTATTGTAACTGTAGAATTTTCCTTCAAATTCTGGTTTATTATTTCTGCAATTCTTTCAGTATAATGCCTATTCAATGAATCGATCAGCTTTGGCAGACTTGAATTAACTTTTGCTCTTTCAGCAACCAAAGCTACAGCTCTATTATCTCTAGGAAAACAGGGGCCTCCGTAGCTTGGACCTCCTTTGAAATATTTTACTCCTATTCTGCTATCAGTTCCAATAGCTCTTGTAATAACGTCTACGTCAGCGCCTTCATATCTTTCGCAAAGCTCAGCTAGAAAGTTAGCAAAGGTCATTTTCATCGTTATGTATGAATTTAATGCAATCTTTGCAATCTCTGCATTGATTATATTCATCCTCATTATAGGAGGATTGTTAAGGCAAACCAATTTGTACATTTCTTCCAAAATGTCTCCTGATCTTTTATCATATTCTCCAATTAAAACAAAGTCTGGATTTAGGAAATCTCTAATTACAGAACCCAATGCAATGAACTCTGGATTATAACAGATTCCAAAATCCTTTCCTGCAACTTTTCCAGAAATTTCTTCAATTAAATTCTTTAATTTGATTGTATCTCCTGGCATAACAGTGCTAGTTAATGCAATCAAATGATAATCATCCTTTAATTTCAAAGCTTCAGCTATATTCTTTCCAGCTACAAAAACTTGTTCCAATGAATAGCTTCCATCATCATTGCTAGGGGTATTTACAACGATCATCGTAATATCGGTATTTGTAATAGCATGCTGAAAATCTTTCGTAGCTTCAAAATTAATGTTGGGCGACTTAAGCAATTTTTCAAATTCAGGTTCATAAATGTGAGGAACTTTGTTATTTAAAGACTTAACTACATCTTCTCTTTTATCCACTCCTATAACATTCATCCCTCTATAAGCAAGCGCTATAGCTAAAGGAGCACCTAACTTACCTAGTCCAATTACGCTAATGTTGAAAGCTTTCATAATTATTACATGCAATTAAAATTTAAAAGACTTACTAAATTGAAATTATTTTAAAAGCTCTTTTCGGCAATTATCTTGAAAAATGAATTCAAAAATTTTGATGTAGATTCCATAGAAACATTTTCTGCAAAATTCCTTGCATTGTAAGAGAATAAATTCAATTTTTCTTTGTCCTTTAATATTTCGGAGATTATTTTAGCAGCTTCTTTGTAATCTTCTTTATCCAAAACAATACCACATTTATAATTTGCTATCGTTCTTGCCAACTCCCCTACATTTCCGATCATTATAATGGGCAAACCACATGCTAAGCATTCAAGCATCCTATATGGATATCTGAAATTTTCATTCAAAACCCTTTTATCAGATATATAAATGGCTAAATCAAATGAAGATATAAAATATGGCATTATCTTTTTATCTATGTATTTACCAATTAAAACTAAATTATCTTGAAAATATGCTTTTAATTTTTCTATTTTAGGATCTTTTTGAGGTGACTTAATAACTATATTTATATTTTTATCTAAATATTTTCCCAATAGAATGATAGATTTTAGTTGAAAATAATAGTCAAAATTTCCTCCCATAAAAAACAATACATAATCATCCTTCTCTGAAAATATCCTATTACCAAGCATGCTGTTTATGAATTCTCTGGAAACACTTTTTGGATAAGGTCTTAATTGAGTTGAATCAACCGGAGGTATTACTTTGATTCCATTTATTTTTTTAAGTTTAAAGCTCTTTAAGATAGATTTGAAGTCTTCGCTGGAATATAATATATAGTCATAGCTAAACATTCCGAAATATTCATTGATTATTGAAGCCAGGTTGGATAAAAATGATTTTCTATTAAATATTTTATCGTAATTCGATAACGTATTCTTATCATACCATTCAGCTACAAGTTTACATTTTAATTTGGAGATAGCTTTTAAGAAGAAGATATATGTTAAATATATATTTGGGAAATCAGAAACAAAAATAATATGAGGCTTATAAACTCGTATAATTTTGTTTAAAATTCTAACGTAGATGATATATCTAAAGAAAAAATTCTTAAGGCGATTTGAACTAAAATTTACTATTGGTAATTTTATAATATTTATAGAATCATTGTTAACCTTTGATCCCTCAATTTTTGGATCTGGAAAAGATAAGATCAAGATACTGTGTCTAAATTTCATTTTGAAGCTTCTAAAAAAATTCATTATCCTAATATTAGGTGGAGATCCATCTTTGCTATCTATAACCAATATCCTCATTGCAATTTCATGGATGTTTCCCATGTATAACCCTCCTAGGTAGCTTTAGGCTAGACTTTTTCTGAATATTCGATAACAGCTTCTCAAGATCTATTTGAACTAAAGATTCTAAGCCTATTTTCAATCACCTTCAATCCATCGCCTATATTATACTTAACATATTTTTTAAATTTATAATCTGCATAAAATCGCTAAGTTATTTCTTTGTTTAGCACAAGGTAGAGCGTTAAAACTTGACCGAAAAATTTTACGCTGAACGCCTTTGTGATTTCCGTTTGTTTTCGCATAGTAAAGAAATATTTTCTTATCGATCTTCTCTTTCTAAACTTTATAAATTAATAGTTTTTCTAATAAATACACAAACAATTAAAAAATTCAGATACGGTCTAGAAATTTATGGATCTATATTATTTTTTTTAAAATAATCTAATATTATATTCATTATTTGAGTTAATATCTTAATTAAATCATCTATTTTATCGTAGATTTGTTTAGAGTTTAAATAAACATAATTATGAACAAGTATATTCCTAAATTCTATTGCTTCTATAAATTTTTTATTTAAGAACTCGTTTAAGACCTTATTCTCTAACAATATTAAACTAACATCTCTATATGACTTGGGGGTTTTCCATTTCATATAGGAGATAAGAGCCTCGCTAACATCTATTATAGCTTCAATTGCAACTTGAAAATTTCTTTCGCAAGCATCTATTAAATTTTCATCGCTTACAAATCTCTCCGCATCTACAGAAGACAATTCTTCAAGCCTTCTTATTGCTCTCCAAAATCTATCAATTCTGGCTTTAACTCCTGGAGACGGCATCTTTTATTTCTTTAACTGTTTTTTCATAAAATTTATTAAAAACGTGTTCAAAATCTAAATATTCATCTATAGCATTTATATGATCATCCATATATTCATTGTAGTCTTTACAAAAAAGCAATATCCCATTTGAATAGACCTCGTATTTGATTATTGTATCACTTATATTTAAAGGAATAACATCTACATCAATGTTTAGTTTAATACTTAACTTCGACATGATTCTTAAAGTTTTATTTAAATAATCATCATTTTTTTTAAATTTTATAGCTATATCTATATCACTATATTCTTTGAATGTTCCATGAGCTAAGGAGCCGAAAAGCAAAGCATATACACAATCCTCATTCTCACATACTTCTATTATAGTATTTCTTATTTCATCTATGCTAAGCACATGTTATTAATTTTTATGAAAGCTAAATATTTTATCTATTTTCATACATTATCATCGACCTCCTCACCGCTCTAAAAAGGACGAGGCTTTCATTTGTGTAAATGCAAGACTAAACCAATTGCACTGGAATTTTTTCAAAAAACTAAACATATGCGTTATTCATAGCGGTTTTGCCTCAGTATTTACGGATACCCATAATCTTTGAGAATACTCCTTAAATCCGATTTTCTCATAAACGTGGATAGCTGGGATATTATCCTTTCTTACGTAATCATATGTTTGTATATAACTCTATTTTTAGTTTCTTTGCAAGTTCTTGCGCATCATCATCAGCATAAGGTGTTACGAGAAGCAATCTAGAAGGCTTTTTACCTACTTTCTTCTCATAAAAGATTGCTTTCCTATTGAAAAGCGATACATCCGATTTCTTGGCATGAGATGTTACCTCAATTAATATTAACTCTTGATCACGTATAGCAACATCAACTTCGACATCACTTGGATAACCATAAACTAAGCCTTCATTATCATAGCTAGTCCATCTTTCAACTTTGATGTTAAAAGATTTTTCAAGCAAACCTTTCAGACTATTTCTAAAAGCGCTCTCAGCCATTACACCCCATCTTGCTCCCAAAGCACGAATATTTCTGTCAAGACGCAAAAAGTCTTTTCTTAAATTTTTAACCTCTTCCCATAATTTGTTACTACTTTCCCAAAGTTTATTCTGGTTCTCCCAAAGTTTGTTTTGACTTTCTATTAGTTTATTAAGATCTTCTCTTAGTTTGTTATTACTTTCCCACAGTCTATTGTGACTTTCCCAGAGTTTGTTTTGACTTTCCCATAGCTTATTCTGGTTTTCTATTAGCCTATTAAAATCTTCTCTTAGTTGGTTTTGGCTTTCCCAGAGTTTGTTATTACTTTCCCAAAGTTTGTTTTGACTTTCTATTAGTTTATTAAGGTCTTCTCTTAGTTTGTTTTGACTTTCCCACAATTTTCGTTGCTCTTCAATGAATGCATCTATTTTCTTAAGTATTTCAGATATTCCTAAATAACCAGCTACCGCATAGCGAAATTCAATATCTTTATCTAACAATTTTAAAAATTCGCTTTTCAGATCAATGTCCATTACATAATTAACTATACATTTAACAATTATTTAAACGAACTCAGTTAATGAAGCTTCCATGAATTGGCAACTTCTTGCTCAATAAGATCAGTTATATCTCGATAGGATCTTAAAGCAATAGAAGAAATAAACATTTAGCAGGATAATATCCTAAATTTTTAATAAGAGGGCGACCAATGAGATTAACATCAGGATCATCATTCTTTAATTTGCCATTTAAAGGGCTATGAATGCAGGTATGTAAGCTATTTTCATTAATTGATTCGATTTGCCAATTATCCGGTTATGATCCAAACTTGTGGTGAAAGATTTTAATAGTCATTAATTAACTTTAATAAAAACTTGAAAAAGTTTTTATATTGCAATTTTTTAAAATCTATGAACGTATATGAAATAAATCTTAGATTTGTTAAGTCGTTCTTAATTGAAAGTGAAGATAACCTAATATTGGTTGATAGTGGAACCCCCGGTAGTGCTGACTTCTTGCCGCCTTAAAAGGCAAGAGTTCCCCTCAATTGATTCGTAGCTACATATCGCATATGATGAGCAGTCGAGAGGCTCAGAGA
>AQVQ01000038.1 GCA_000375685.1 crenarchaeote SCGC AAA261-N23 | reverse complement strand
TTAGCAGCGGTTAAGATGTTATGGACACAGGATATTGTCAACTTTGAAGGTAAATATTTCAAGCTTAAAAACGTTAGATTGACCATAAAGCCATTGCAAAAACCATATCCTCCCATTTGGATTGCGGCAAATAGTGATAAGGCGGTTGAGAAGGTTGCTAAGCTTGGACACGTATGGTATGCGAATCCCCATGTAACAATAAACACCCTTAAAAGGCAAATGGAAATCTATTTGAACATTCTAAAGAAAAATAATCATCCTGAACCTTCATTTAAGCCTGTTTTAAGGGAATTGTTTGTATCCGAAAATTTTGAAGAAGCTTATAGAATGGCTGAACCAATTTTAGAAAATAAGTACAAGGTTTATCATCAATGGGGTCAAGATAAAGTAGTACCACCTGAGGAACACTTTGATAGAGAATTTGCTGAATTAGCTCAAGAAAGGTTTATAATAGGTAGCCCTGACCAATGTATTGAACAACTTTCCAAACTAATAAACATTGGATTTAATTTCTTAATATTTAGAATTTATTGGCCGCACAGTAAACATGAAGACGTTTTGAACACATTGAAGTTAGTAGGTGAGAAGGTGATTCCATACTTTAATGATTTCAACTAAACCAATATTTTAAAGCATGATTTATTTCATAAGGTTCATGACCTTTAATTTTTTTGATTTTTCCCAAATATTCAAATAAGTCATCTTTAAATTTTGGATGAGCACATTTCTCGATTATTCTTTCTGCTCTCTCTATAGGAGATAAAAATCTTAAATCTACCCAACCCTGTTCGGTTACTAAAATATCTACATCATGCTCAGGTATATCAACATGTCGTAATAAAGGTACGATTCTTGATATTTTTTCATTGCTTGTTGTAGACTGTAGCGCAAGAATAGTTATATAAGAAGGTCTTGTATGATCTCCTGAACCACCTACACCGACCATTAAATTCGGACCAATATGAGATACATTTGCATTACCATAAATATCAACCTCTACAGCCTGCTGAACTACTACATGGTAAAATCTTGCAATTACTTGTGGATTATTAGCAATTTCGTATGGTCTAATGACAATATATTTTCTTAGATTTTCAATTTCTTCATAAAGTTTTTTTCTAAAATTTTGTTCACCCGGCAAAGTATATATTGAAGATGCGGATATTCCTTTTACGTTTCTGCTTAACGTTTCTATCCAAGATGTAGCTGCCACCTCACCCCAAATCCAAATGTTTGTTTCCAACTCGTGAATTTTTCTAGAGAGAGCACCAGCAACAGGTCCTGCAGCAGGCTGAAGTGTAAAATATTCGCTTCTTAAATTTTCATCTTCTTTTATTTCTTTTAGTAGAAAATCTATTATGTTATCTACAATTTTTAAATCTGCATTTGTGATACCACTATAATGAATTTTTTCACTTTCCTCTTCATTTGTAACAACAATGGCAGCAATTTTAGAAAAAGGAATATTGTAAACTATTCTACCAATTCTGTCCAAAGGATTTTTAATCATTATTTCTTTTCCTGCTTTAGGCAAGAATATATCATGAAAACCTTTTAAATTTGGCTTTGATTCATTCAGCTCTATAATTACTTTCTTTGAATTCTCAATGAACGAAGGGGTGGCATCGACAGATAAACTAGGCACTATTCCTTCATCATCAATTCCCGTCGCCTCAATTATAGTTAAGTCTATGTTTCCAATCTTCCTAGATAATACTCCTCTGCTAATCAAGCTTGAAAATTCATATAACCAATAATCCATTGCAGGTATTTTCCTTTCATTTACTGGGTCTCTTAATATTGTGGAGGAAGCACCAAGAGGAAACTTTCTTGATATTTTTAAGTTACTAATCCAACTTTCAAATTCCATAGTCTCAGTTCCTCCGCTCAAAATAACATAATCGCTTGCATCAAACTCACCTTTTTGTATTAATTCAGATAGCTTTTTTGGAATAGCTTTAGGGTAGGAAGTGCCAGCCATGCCACCAAAAGCAATTATCCCTTTTTTAGGAAAATATTTCTTAATTGCTTCCTCGGGAGAAGCTATCTTAGAAGATAAATCTTCCACTTTCATTGATTACAATATTAAATCTATTTTAGAAGATATAAGTGTTAGAAATATAAGAACGTTTATATATTTGCTTTAAAAATTTTCTGAAGTGATAATCGACGACACATTAAGGGAAGGATTACAATCCCCAAATGTTGCTTTTAAATTTGAAGAAAAAATTCATCTTGCTAAATTGATATCAGATGCTGGAATCGAAAGAGCAATTGTTTCCCATCCTTCTGCCCATAGAAGCGAATTTGAGGCAACTAAGGTTATTGTAGATAAAAAGGTATTCAAAGAAACTTTTGCATTAGGAAGAATAAAAAAAGAAGATATAGATCTCATTGATAATACGGGTGCAAATATTTCTCTATATTTGCCTTTTAAAATCGAAGACATAGACAAGATTTTAGATTTAATCAGGTATGCGAAGTCGAAAAATAAATTGCTTGATGTTGCAATAGTTAATATCTCAAACCTTCAAGAAGAAGAACTTATAAAATTAGCAAAGAAATTGAACGGAATAGGTGTGGATTCAATTCAACTAGCTGACTCTCTAGGTGAGATAAATCCTAAGAAGTCATATGAAATTGTTAAAAAGGTAAAACAGAGCGTTGAATCAAAAATATCTGTACATTTTCATAATGATTATGGTTTATCAGTGGCGAATTCTGTAAGCGCTATCTATGCTGGTGCGGATTTTGTTGGTTGTACATTAATGGGAATAGGTGAGAGAAATGGCTTTATGGTCAATCTAACGTTTTTAAGCTTGAAATATTTACCTTCAAAGTTGACAATATCCTGTGTCCATAACATCTTAACCGCTGCTAAGCATTCATTAAATCTTTTGGGTGCGTCTTCTTTAGAAATTCCGAATGCGTCATATTCTTCTTCTCTATATCCCAATCCAACACCAAAGATTAATCTTCCGCCGCTAATAATATCCATTGACGCAATTGTTTCAGCAACATCAACAGGATTATAAAGTGCTAATAAAAGTATTCCCGTTCCAAAGTACAGCCTTTTACTTTCGGCCATTATTCTTGAAAGAAAAGGTATCAGTTGAAGCATTGTATATGGATAAGTTAAATAGTGTTGGCCACAAAAAACTGCATCAAAACCATATTTATCAGCCATTCTTACATATTCTAAAGACTCTTGGAATTTTTGATAAACGTTCGTGTTTAGCGGAGATTGAATCATTACATAAATTCCAAACTTTATATTTCCGAATTTCAACTTAATTTTTTAAAGAAATTGTTTCAATTAAATCTACAATTTTTTTGTTTTCAAAGTTAGAAATTAAGTCTATTATCTCCTTTTTAACTTTATTATAAATTGTTGGATTCAAATTATCTTCAAACTTTGTTATTACTTCTTCTTTGGTCAGCGGATTATCAGGAGTACCTTTATGATTTATAACTGTCTCTTCGTATCTTTTCCCATCCTTAGTAAATAGAACAGCTTTTGCTGGAATTACTTTATCGCCATATTTATCGAAGGATTTTTCATGGTAAGCCTTAACAATTTTCATATATTTTAATGTGTTCTCATCTTTAATAGATTCTTCAGTAAAGTCCCATATGCCTACCCATCCCTTTTGAAAGGCCTTGATTACAGTATAGTTTAAGCTAAATTTGGCAGAGTAAGGTGTTGAAGGTCTTAATCTTTCTTCAATAGGTTCAACAACCAAATCCATGGTTAACTTCGGAACATAAAAGTTTATACTTTCAACTTCATCCAAGCCTATCTTGTATTTATCTTTAAATATCCTTGCTATATCTATACTTGAATGTGTTGCATGACAAGCAGGATATGGCTTGAATGATATATTCAATGTTTCCCAATTTTCTTCCAGATCCTTTATTGCGTTTTCAAAAACGAACTCTTCTCCTTTTAGGTATGTATTGAAAACACCAAATTTCCCTTCAAATATTTCCTTCGGTCCTAGAAAGCCAAGCTTTGCAATATTTGCTGCTATTATAGAAAGATGAGAAGCAATTGCAGGATGGAAAGGCTTGACAGCTACACCTTCAACTATACCTTGAAGTATCCCACTAGCCATGCTACCTGCTATTCCCATAGCATTTGCTAATTGTTCTTCATTCAAATCAAGTAGTTTACCAGCTGTAACTGTTGCTCCAAATACTCCAACGGTTGATGTAGGATGAAATCCTCTTAGATGAAATTTCCCTGGAGCTATTAAACCAATTCTTGAATTAACTTCATATCCTGCAATGACAGCTTCAAGTATTTCTTTTCCATCTTTGTTGAGTTTTTCAGCTAAAGCTAAAGCTGTTGGAACAATTGTTGTACTTTGGTGTATAACTGATCCTAAATGAGTGTCATCGTAATCAACACAATGAGATAAATATGAATTTACAAATGCAGCATTTGCAGCAGGAATCTTTATATTTGTTCCAAGAACAGAACTTTCCTTTTTACCTTCCATTTCTTTGAATAAGTTTATAACTTTTAGGTTATCTGGAAATTCGTTAACAGCAAGTATAATTCCTAAAATATCCAAAATATGAAGCTTAGCTTTCTCAACAACGTTTTTGGGAATTTTTTCTATTTTAAGATCATAGGCAAATTTACTTAATTTTTCTGATATTGATGCCATAATTTATTAAATTAAAAATACTATAAATACATACTATAAATACATAAGAATTTTTCTTGCCCTTTTTATTATTGCTTCATCTACCATTTTCCCTTCGTAACTTATTACTCCAATTCCTTTTCTTTTGGCTTCTTCATAAGCTTCTAATATTTTTCTTGCTCTCTCTATTTCTTGGGCTGAAGGAGTAAATACTTTGTTTATTATTTCAATTTGTGAAGGATGAATTGCTAACTTTCCTGTGAATCCAAATTTCTTTGCCATTTTTGCTTCTTTTTCAAGTCCTTCAACATCTTTAATGTTTAAATAGGCTGTATCTATAGCCTGAATGTTTGAATAAGATGCTGATAAAATAACTTTAAACCTTAGATATTCGATTATTTTTTCATCTTCTTCGCATCCTAATTCTGCACAAAAATCTGCTATCCCATAGGTTATTCCGAGTATTCTTTCACTTGACCTTGAGATTTTATATATGTTCCTCAATCCTTCTACAGTCTCAATGATAGGAATCAATTGTATCTTCTTCAAATTAAAATTATCTTCGACATTAGAAAGAATACGGTCTAAGATTATTATGTCGCTTGAGTTTTTTACCTTTGGTATCATTATAATATCGGGTTCATTTTTAGAGACCTCAATTACATCTTGAAGCCAAAATTTGGAATTTAGATCATTTATTCTTACACACTTTTTGATATTTTTCCATTCCATATTTTTCAAAGAATCACTTACAATTTGCCTTGCTTTTTCTTTCTCCTCTATTGGTACTGAGTCTTCAAGATCTAGAATAACTACATCGCAGTTCATCGATAAAGATTTCTCGATTTTGTTTCTCTGATTACCTGGAACAAACAAAAAAGATTTGTAAATTTTGCTCATTTGAACGATTGAGTTTTGAGAATGTATCTAGGAAAGTATTTCCTTTTAAAAATTTTAGCAACCCTTTCAAATTCTATTACAATCTGCTTAAAGTTATCTTTGTAACCTTTATGCTTTAAAACAACAATTCCTAACTTTTCATTTTCCTTATCTTCGAATTTATCTAAAACCTCAGTTTCAACATGTATTGTATCTCCATCGAAAACAGGCGAGTGCATTTTTAGGTTTCTTATTTCAACTTCTTCAACAACGTTTTTGAAATCAATCGAAGCAATTCCAATTACAACTGCATAAGTCATTGTCATTACAAGCAAAGGCTTTTTGAATTCTGTCAACTGCATATATTCATTGTCAAAATGTAATGGAGCTGTATTAAGAAGTAAATGGGTAAATAGCAAATTGTCTTGATATGTTACAGTTTTTCCCAATCTATGAACTATTTTATCACCTTTTTTTAAATCCTCAAACAAAAGACCTTCATATCCGCTAACAGTTTTCATATTTTTCCCACTTTTTTCAAATAATTCTTCCAAGGAGAAAATTCTTTTTTATAAACTAGGTTTGTTCTTCTAACTTCTGCTACTAGTTCATTGTTTTGATTGTATCCTCTATGAATCCATGTAACAATTCCTGCTTCAGGTCTTGATTTCGATTCTCTTTTGGATATAACTTCACTTTCAACGTATACTGTATCTCCATCGAAAACGGGCTTATGAATCTTAAAATAATCTGCTCCTAAGAAAGCAACTGAATTTTGACTTGTATCTCTAACCGCTACTGCAATCAAATAGTTTAGAATGATATGGTAATTAATGATAGGTTTTTCATGACCAAGCATTTTAACATACTCCATATCAATGTAAGCAACAGTCGAATCTCCTGAAAACGCAGACCAAATGTAATTATCGTATAAATGAAATGTTCTTCCTGGCCATGATTTTATAATCATTCCTATCTCAAAATCTTCGTAATATGGGCCTTCAGAATCCCAAGGAGATAAATACTTGTTAGATTCCATTTTATTCGCTTCCATAGGATTTTGGCATTCCCAAGATATTCGTAGCTACATAATTGAGAACCATATGAGGAGAAATCTGTCCTACACCGGCTAATAATTCAATTCCCCTCCAAATTCTTTCAATATCAAGTTCTGCAGAATATCCATAACCTCCTAAAGTCCACATCGCGTATCTTGATGCTTGGAACGCTGCTTCTCCAGCAATATATTTAGCACAGTTTGCATAGTATCCTGCAATTTTAGGGTCTTCTCCTTTTTCTAAACATTCTAAAGCCTTCCACTTAAGCCAATCAGCTGCTTCAAGTCTAATCCATGAATCAGCTAAAGGAAACTGAATTCCTTGATACTTTGCTATAGGATCTGGAGGAAATACAACTCTTTGCTTAGCATATTCGATAGCCTTCTTAATTGCATATCTTGCAGCTGAAATGCACTGTCCTGCAATTAGAGTTCTTTCAACACTTGATTCCTCCATCAAATAATAGAAACCTCTCATCTTATCACCAAGTATGTTCTCTGCTGGGACAGGCAAATTCTCTATATATATTATGTTAGTATCAATAGGTCTTCTCAGATTATTTGGTATTTCCTCAATTCTTATGTATTTGTTTTTTGCTTCTCTTAAATCTACTAAAAATAAAGCAATCCCAAGGGTTTTCTTCTCCACTTTTTCGTAAGGAACAACTCTTGCAGCTAATATTCCTAAATCTGAATATTTAACTCTTGAAATGAAAACTTTTTGACCAGTTATAATATAGTAGTCTCCTTCTTGTTTTGCGATTGTGGATATTCTTGGAGTATTAAATCCAGCTGATGGTTCTGTAACAGCATATACTTGGCATCTTAGATTTCCTTTAGCAATTTCTGGTAAGTATTTTTGCTTAACATTTTCGCTTGCATGCTTTACAATAATATGATTATTGAAAAATGCTGCATGAACAGAATTTGAAGCAACTGTTCCTCCAGGAGAATAAGCAATTTCCTCCAAAACAATATCGGACTCAACTAATCCCAATCCTAAGCCACCGTATTCTATAGGAATATTTATGCCCATTATCTCATTTTTCTCGAGCTCTTGGATAAATTCCAAAGGGTATTCTCTTTTTTCATCTTTTTCAAACCAGTATCGAGAAGAATATTTTGATACAGTATTTCTTAGATTGTTTCTAATGAAATCTATATTCTTCTTCCTTTCTTCTGAAAGCCACCACATAAATAAACATGCTTTTTGATATTAATAAGCCTTATATTTATACGTTATGAGTTTTAACAAAACATTTTTTAAACGATTATATGTAAACATATAAAAAAAGCTAAGCTTCCTATTGAAATTTTATAATATCTTATTCATCAGTTCGATTTTATCAATCAATCTTTACATAAATAACATCGTTTTCTATTTTATGCTTATAAAACTTTAACCTTAATTTTAAATCATTAAACATTATCTCTCCCGTTAATAAATTATACTCATATCTATGCCAAGGACATCTTAAAATTTGCCCTTCAAAATCATATTTGAATTCTCCCGGATCGGAAGGAATAAAAGTGCCTGATATAGTTCCTTTGCAAATAGGTCCTATTTTATGCGGACAGGAATTTTTTATAATCCTAAATTGGTTATCTTTTATTTTTATTACTCCAACCTCTATGTTTCCTATTTTTATTATTTTTATTTTGTTATACTCGAAATCATTGACGCTACCAATTTTATGCCAATCTTCCATTGAATTCATTTTTAGAGTCTAAATGTGGATTTTGCATTCTCATAGAAGATTTTAATCCTTGACTTCTCAGGCAAAAATTGCAGAGACATATCTGGCATATCATTATCCCAATGTGGATAGTCTGAGCTAAACAAGAGTGAATCTTCTATTTCCATCATCAATTCTGCCAAAAGCTTGATATTTTTCGGTTCAGGAAGAGGTTGCGTAGTAAATCTAATATTTCTTTTAACATATTCAGAAGGAGGCATCTTAACCCACGGTGTTTCGATTCTACATCCTCTCCAATCTTTATCAAATCTCCAAAGAAAAGGAACCATTGTTCCAAAGCCATATTCTGCAAAGACAAATTTTATATTTGGGAATTTCTCCAAAACTCCACTTAAAACTAGGCTTGCAACATTAACTTCTTGAACAGCAGGAAAATTTACATTAGACCAAGTATATGATATTCATCGTTAGTTGCTATATGGAAATAAAATAATCATTGTAAGCAGAAGCTAACTTTAAACTTAAATAGTACCACTTTGTGATACCATCCAAGATGCTGATATATCATTGAGAATTGTTACCTCAATAGGATACTTATTAAGATAATCCTAGATTACATCCTCAGGATAGCTTCCTGCAGGTTTGCCTTACTCTACTCTTGGCATCTTTTCTAATAGTTCCACCGCTAGGGTTTTCGGGTCAAAATAGTATCAAGACCCATTGAGATCTCCACTCCTGCTATTTCGAACTTTTTAACTACCGCTGGATCCATGTAATTGTATAAATCTTTAACACTCTGAACATATGGATGTACATCGCAATCTATAATTTTAATCATGATACGAAAAGTAAAAACTATCTTAAAATTTTTACTTAAATTCAATATTCTTTTTATAGAGTAGATTTTCCTTTTCTTCTGTTACTTTCAGCAAGTCATTACCAGTTGTTTTATACCATGCATCAATATTAGGCTTTTTATATTTATAAATAATTAATTTAAAAGTTAAGGTGAAAATGAAAGGTGTATATGTAGGATTTTACAGTAATGGGCACCGTCTTTCAGGAATCCTCCGTATACCAGAGGAGTTCAAAGATGGTGAGAAAAAACCGGGAATAGTTGTTTGTCATGGTTTTGCTGCTTTCAAGGAAATGGTTCCATTGCCACAGGTTGCCACAGCATTTACAGAAGCTGGTTACGTAACTCTTACGTTTGATTACCGTGGATTTGGCACCAGTGAAGGGCCGAGATGGAGATTGATTCCTATGGAAGAGGTGGAAGATATCCGTAATGCTATTACATTTCTTCAAAGTAGGCCAGAGGTAGATAAAGAAAAAATAGGTTTATGGGGAACAAGTTTAGGAGGTGGTTTAGTTGTTTACGCCGCTGCTATGGATAGTAGAGTAAAATGTACAGTTTCAAATGTACCTGTAGCAAATGGATACAAATGGATGAAAGAAAGATTTACAGAAACCGAATTTAAGCAATTCCTCGAGGAAGTAGAAAAAAATAGAAATCAGCGCGTTTTAACAGGCAAATCCATGCGTGTAGACCCATTTTCGATATACTTACCGAGACCGACTCCAGAGGCGATAGAATTCTGGAAGATAACGAGAGCGCAACATCCTGAACGTGCAGAGATGCAAATTGATTTCGAATTTTTTGAGAAAATATTGGAATTCAACGCTTGTGAAATTGTGCATAAGATCTCGCCAAGACCTATAATGTTTATTTATGCGAAGAAAGATCCTTTAAGATCACATGCAGAAGAACTATTTGAGAAGGCTGCGGAACCAAAAAAGATTATCGGATTTGATGTTCATCATCATGAAATATATAAGCAAGAAAACCTAAAAGAAGTAATGAAAGTTACGTTAGAATGGTATAATCAATGGCTGGGGCATTCTTGAGGATAAATTTATGAGCAAGCTTTTCTTTGATATCGGTAAAAGTTGGTGGTTTAATTGTAATATTTGATTAATGGGTCCCAGTTAGGCATTAAAATTCCAAAATTCATCTATATCCCTTTATGCTCAAAACTTCTGGATTTACCAGATTCTCCAAACTGGGCATTCCGCCATTTAAAACTCTTTTGACCTCCTCTACCGCCATACGACCACCTCTAAGTCATTCAACAGTTAATCCTGCAATATGTGGTGTTACTATGCAGTTTTTTAATTTTAAAAGTGTTTTATCTTTCGGAGGTTCCGATTCTAGTACATCTAAACGGCACCCGCGATCCATTTTTTCCGAAGAGCATTATATAAAGCTGTTTCATCAACTATACCTCCTCAAGCTATAATAATTAAAAAGGCAATTTTTTCATCATACGAAGCTCTTTCTCACTTATCATATGCCTTGTTTCTTTCGTTAGAGCGGCTGTCAAACAAACATAATCTGACTGATTAAGCAATTGGTCAAGGCTTGTAAGTTTAATCATTCCATTTATCCGTGTCCAGCTTAAAATCTAAATGTATTGATTCCACACATCGGCCTAGTTGCTGAACCTTTACCTCCTGATCAAAAATTATTAATCTGAACAGAATTCCTGCCAGTCTTGATGACTTAGTTAAATGTTGAGGTCTATACTTGTGAATACTATAAAAATAACAAACAATCACTTAGTAGTGCACTGCTTGTTAAAAATTGGCACGCCTGTCTTAAATTTAAAATATAATATAATACTTTACTTTAATACTTAGTTCTTAACAATCTTCTCATAATTTTACCAGTTTCTGTCACAGGAATGTTATCAACAAATTCTATTTCACGTGGATATGCAACCGTTGAATAGTTATTTTTCACGAAATTTTGAATTTCATTTGCAAGTTGTTGTGAAGCTTCATATCCTTGCTTAAGAACAATATATGCTTTAATAATTTGTCCTCTTATTGGATCCGGTTTGCCAATTACTGCTGCAAGTTGGACAGCAGGATGCTTTAATATTGCAGATTCAACTTCAGCTGGACCTATTCTATACGCAGATGTTTTAATCAAATCGTCCACTCTTCCTATTATATAAAAATATCCTTCTTCGTCACAATAAGCTAAATCTCCTGTTCTGAAATATCCATCTTCTGTAATCCTTTTCTTCCATTCTTCTGAATTCATCCAGTAGTTACAAGCAAAATGGTAGATGAAGCAATAATAAAAAGGGCAAGAAAAATTCTTATGTATTTATAGTATGTATTTATAGTATTTTTAATTTAATAA
>AQVQ01000037.1 GCA_000375685.1 crenarchaeote SCGC AAA261-N23 | reverse complement strand
CTTCGTATAATTTAATACCAAAATGAAATGTAAGAAAAACAGGGATGAAGCTTTTTTTACAAAACTCATATCGAATGTTTTTGATGAAATCCAAAGAAGAATTTATATCGTATCTAGATGCCAACTCGGTAAAGGAATCAATGAAAATCGCCGACTTAGCTGGAAATGTTGAACCGTTCTTTATTAGATTTGATAGAATATCTAATATTTCATGAAGATTTGCTGGGTATTGAATGTACACGGTCGGGAAATCAGAGTTCGAACCAGAGTTTAATTTCAATTTATAAGAGAAACAATCTACGAAAATTAATTTATTTGAATTTATGTAATTTTTAACCTTTAAATTTGCTAAAATCATGTTTTGATAAACCGAAATTGGATGCTCATCTACACATAAATATACGCATCTGAACCTGTTTCGAAGTAATTCGTGACATAAATTTTGAATTATTAAGGATATTTTGAATTATTAAAGATTTAGAGATGCCTCCTTCTCCAGAAATAAGTACCAAAGAATTTAATGGAAAACGCCCCTTTATCAAACCGCCAAATAAACCTATTTTTGAAATAGATTTCGGGATTTTTGGTGCAAAAGAATACTGGTTTTTTATTCCAACTTCCATTAAAACTATTTTAAAAATAAAGAATGATAATTCTTTTAAGTAATTGTTAAAAGTATTACTTGGGTCATATGAGGATAATATCAGTAAAGCTGCCTGAAAAATATGTGGAAAAAATCGATGAATTGATAAAAGAAGGAAGATTTACAAATCGTAGTGAACTCATAAGATACGCATTGCTGGATTTGTTTAGAAAAGAAGAGGAGAATAAAAACGAAATAAAGGGGAAAGTCTTAATAGGTCCTTAACCTTTTTAGTTTAAGGTTTGTATATTATAGAATAAGTTTCCTTCTCATTAATGTTAGCAATTATTGGTTTTTTATATGAAATGTATTTATCAACTATTTCTTTAGTAGGATTTTCAAGCATTATTCCATCAACAAAATTTATATCATGTATCGTATTAATGGGAAACTCCCTGTCGTCAATATAGCAAAGAAGAATAATACCTACTTCTTCATCCTGAAATCTTTTAATTAAATTTTTGTTTTTGATAAATGCTGGTTCAATCACTATTGCTGAAAAACCAAAATCCAATATTGAATCAAAAGTTTTAGCCGTAGTCAATTCAGCACAAAGAGGAGAAACAAATACCGATAAAATTCCTTTTCTATACAATTCAGCGTTTACTTTGCTTAGAAAGTTCCAACCGAATCTTAAAGCGTTTTCAAGTCTTAAAATTATACCACAGTAGAAAACAAAGTTTAAGTTTTCAATCGCATTTAAAAAGAGGGCTCTTCTCTTTAAATAAGGCAAAGAATAAATTTGCATTCCCTTCTTTGAAAATTTAACAAGTTCTTTTAAAACCGTCATTCAATTTATTTATTTGCATAAATATTATAATTTTGATTAAACATGGAAAGAGAAAAATTTCCAGAAGCTAAATATTTAAACCCTCTAGATAGATTTCCATCAATATCTTCCTTCTCTTCACAATATGAGCTCGAAATCGTTAAAAGGATAGTTAGTATGGAAAAAAAGATTGATCTTATATTAAAGAAGCTGGAAGAATTAGAGACAGAACTGAAGAAGAAAGGAATTTTATGAGTAGATTCGTAGTTGGTCAATGTCCCTCTTGCGGTGAAATACAAGCTTTCTATGTATACTTTAAAACAAAGATATGTAGCAGATGCGGAAAAAAGTTTAGAACTGATAAATGTAGAAAATTCGGAGTTTACAACGATGCAAAAACTGCTACCGAAATTGTAAAGAGTCTTAAGATAAAAATCAAAGATGGAGGATACGGTAATTCATGATGGAGATTATGTGCTGATCATTTTAAACGAGAAGAAAAATTTTTTGGTTAAAGTAAAACAAAACGAAAGATTCCATACTCATAAAGGTTATGTAGATATGAACGATATAATAGGCAAAAGATTTGGATCAATAGTTAAAACGAATAAAAACTTTGAACTTTTTTTAGCCAAGCCTAATCTATACGATATCATTAAAAAGATACAAAGGAAAACACAAATAATTTATCCTAAAGATGCTGCTTACATAATTTTTATTTCTAATATAAGCAGTGGAAGCAAAGTAGTAGAGATTGGAACAGGAAGTGGGGCATTAACGATTGCATTAGCTTATCATGTAAGGCCTGAGGGACATGTATATACTTATGATATAAATGAAGAGTTCATAGAGTTGGCTAAGAAAAATGCAGAAAAATTTGGTCTTATAAATTATGTTACGTTTAAAAACAAAAATCCTGTTGAAGGTATTGAAGAAAAAGAAGTAGATTCTGTAATAATTGATATAGGAAATCCCTGGGATGTAGTTAAGCCTGCCAAAGAAGCCTTAAAAGATTCTGGAATGATTGTTGCTTTTTGCCCAACAGTGAACCAGGTGGAAAAATTAACAATTTCATTAAGAGAAAACAATTTTAAAGATATACACGGAGTTGAACTAATTGAAAGAGAATATCAGACCGAAACTGGAAAAATAAGGCCAAGAACGGTAATGATTGGACATACAGGCTATATTATTTATGCAAGAAAATCTTCCTTTTAGCTGTTAAAATATTATAAGTTAACTATCTTTAATTTTCCTTAATGGTATCTAAGGCTGAAAATTTGATGGAATGGTTCTATGAAGCTATAAAAAACGCTAAGTTATACGACTATGGCAATTATCCCATAAAAGGTTGCGGAATATGGCTTCCAAACGGTTTTTTCTTAAGAAGTAAAGTAATGAATATACTAAGGGAAATATTGAATGAAACAGGACATAAAGAAGTCCTTTTACCCCTTTTAATAACCAGAGAAATGTTGGAGAAAGAAGCAGAGCATATAGCTGGTTTTACTGGACAAGTATATTGGGTAACAAAGGGAGGTGATGAGAAACTTGAGATGGAGCTTGCCTTAAGACCAACCAGCGAAACAGCGATGACCGTTGTTTTTAAAAACTTCCTACTCTCATATAGAGATTTACCGCTTAAAGTCTATCAAATTGTGAGCATATTTAGATACGAGACTAAAACAACACACCCAATGATAAGAGTAAGGGAAGTAAACACGTTCAAAGAGGCATTTTCCTTTAGTGCAACCAAAGAAGAATCAATTGAAATAGTTAGGGAGGCCTACGATGCATATAGTAAGTTTTTTAATACACTAGGAATACCTTTCATTACCGTAGAGAGACCAAGTTGGGATAGGTTTCCTGGAGCGGAGATATCAATAGCTTTTGATACAGTTTTACCAGATGGAAAATCTTTACAGATAGGTTCGATACATTACTTAGGACAAAATTTCTCAAGAGCATTTGATGCAAAATTTATGAAAAAAGATGGATCCTATGATTATTATCATATGAACAGTTACGGAATTTCTGAGAGATCAATTGCTGCTTTGCTTATTCATTTTGGAGACGATTTAGGTGCTATTATTCCTCCAGATTTGGCTCCAATTCAAATAGTTATAGTTCCTATAGTTTATGAAGAAAACGTTGAAGAGATAATGAATTATTCAAGAAAAATATATGAAATAGTCTCAGCTACCGGTTATAGAGTTGTGTTAGATGATAGAACTGATAAGACCCCTGGAGAAAAGTTTTATGAATGGGAAAGAGCAGGAGTACCATTGAGGATAGAAATAGGACCAAAGGAGCTTAAAGAGAACAAAATTTTATTTGCTGAGAGAACAGGCAAAAAGAAAAAGGTTGAATTTGATAACCTTTTTAAACAGATAAAGTTTTCATTTGCTGAAATAGAAATCCAATTGAAAGATAAAGCTAGAAAGGAAATGTTCAATAGAATAATAAGGGCAAGCAGTACTGACGAAATAGAGAATGTCTTGAAAGAAAGAAAGGTTGCTAAATTTAACATATGTGAAAATGAAAAATGTGGGCAAGATCTGGATAAAAGATTGACAGGTTTTAGCTTTCTGGGCTACAGTTACTTAGAAAGGGAAAAAGGAAAATGTGTAGTATGTAATTCTGAGACAGAAAGGATGGGTTATATGGCAAAAACTTACTAATTTCAACAATATATAGATTGTATTAAATAAAATAATATTTATGACAAAAAAGAGAAAAAGTAGGGGTAGAGCTAAGGGGGCTAAAGGTAGAGATTCAATATTATCTTGTGATGCTTGTGGTAGATTGATACCTAGGGGAAAAGCTATAAAAGTAACTAGAGAACAAAGTATAGTTGATCCACAATTAGCTGCTGAACTTGAAAAGAAAGGAGCTAGGATTATGAAGGTTCCTGTTACGGTTGTGTATTGCGTATCATGTGCCATATTTAGAGGTATAAGAAAAGTAAGATCTGAAGAGGAAAGGAAGTCTCAGTATCGATGGTAAAATTTTGGCTTGAAAGATTTGTAGACGAAATAGAAGAAGAGAACAAAGAAATATACACCATTAATGGAGGAATGGCTGTATCAGGACCAATCCATATAGGTAAACTAAGAGGCGAGGTAATATATCCTTCGGTAATCTATAGAATACTCAAAAACAGGGGAAAAGAAGCTAAACATTATGTTACAATATATACACAAGATCCTTTAAAGGCTAAAGAACCTTTGGTAACAAAGAAGTTTATTGAGGAGTGGAAAGGCGTAAGAATATTGAACGTACCCGATCCTTTTGGTGATCATTCAAACTGGGTTGAACATTTTTACGAACCTTATGAGAAATGCTACGAAGAATATGGTATAACAGCTAAACCTGTTTTCACGCATGAACTTTATGAGAAAGATGAAAGAATGCATGAGGCAATAAACATACTTATAAAAAATAGAGATAAGGCAAGAGAAATTTTAAATAAATATAAAGGTGAGAAGCTTAAGGAAAATTGGGTACCTTTTAAACCCCTTTGTAAAAAATGCTTCAATATACTAACCACCAAAGCTACAAAAATTGAGGAAGAAAAGGTCCATTATTATTGTGAGAAGTGCGGGAATGAAGGTGTAACATCAATATATGAGGGAAAACTTGAATGGAGGGCTGAATGGGTGGCTCTATGGTACGCTTTAAAGGTTGATGTAGAGCTTTACGGAAAGGATCATGCAGCAGCTGGAGGGAGTAGAGATAGTTGCAATGAACTTTATTCTAAAATATTCGGCATGAAACCTCCGAAAGGATTCGGTTATGAATGGGTTGATCTAGTAGTTAATAATAAAAGAGAACCTATGGGAAGTTCAGAAGGTGTTTCTTTTGATGTAGATGAATGGCTAAGAGTTGGTAGACCTGAAGTGTTAAAGTATTGGTATCTGATAATGAAACCTAAAACTCATTTAGACTTTGATCCATCTAGCACAATTCCACTTCTACATGAGGAATATGATAAAGCTGAACGAGTCTACTTTAATATCGAAAAGCCATTTAATGAAGAACTGCTACATGATATAAAGTTTAGTTATTTAGCTTCGAATGATTTTAACCCACCTAAAGAAATTCCCTTACAAGTTCCTTATTCCTACCTAGCTATAATAGCTCAAATTTTACCTCATACTAACAAAGTAGAAGAAGCGATTAAAAAATTGAGAAGAACAGGACACATAACTAAAGAAAATTTGAACGAAGGAGATTATGTTTTTCTTGAAAAAATGATAAGCAAAGTTTCTTATTGGGTAAAGAAATACGCTCCTTCTAGGCTTATAATAAAGTTGAATAAAGAACCTCCTGTTCAACTAAAAAGCAGTTTAAATGAGCAACATATTGAATTTTTAAAGGAAATAAGCAATATTTTAAACGATTGGGATGAAACTCAAGCTAGTATTCTTGAAAACAAGATATATCAAACAATAAAGAGTAAAGGGTTAACTTCACAGGAAGGATTCAGAATTCTTTACCAAATTATTTTAGGACAAAACAGTGGACCAAAGCTAGTATCTTTAATACAGGCCGTCGGTAAAATGGAGGTATTAAAGTTAATTAATGGAATTCTATCCTTTTAATGCTTGGAAAATTAAGGGAGGTATTGGATAATTATCTAACATTTCTGGCAAATAATTTAAACAAAGTTGGAATAACGCCAAATCATGTAACACTTACAAGCATCCCATTTTGTATACTAGCTTCTTTGTTTTATTACTATAAGATACCTCTTATAGCAGGTATATTCTTAATGATAATGGGATTTATAGATATTTTGGATGGTTCATTAGCTAGAATAACACATAAAGAAAGTCTAAAAGGAGCAATATTGGATACAACGTTAGATAGGTTTACTGAAAACATACCGATTATTTTCTTAGGGATATCATCCCTCGCTAACTGGTTATTAGTCTCTCTTACAGTATTTTTTACAACTCTTCCATCTTTTATTAGAGCAAAAATTGAGGGGTTGCTTAAAGAAGTACCTATAACAGTTAAGTATTCTATAGGTGAAAGGGGGGAAAGATTGCTAGTTTTGATATTATTGTCTTTAATTTACCCGCTCTATAATGAAATATTAAATATTGCATTAATTATAATTATAATTCTTGCACTTTATGCAACTTTTCTTAGGGTTATTTATATTTTAAAGCAAATATAGTAACTAGGGTATTCTATATTGGATGGAGGATTTAATTTATAAAGCTATAGATTTTGCAGTAAGAGAAGGAGCAGTATTTTCAGAAGTAAGATATCAGGATTTAAAGCACGTTAGCTATTATTTCATTAACGGAAGATTAAGAGGATACGAAACGGGGAAAATAAAGGGAATTGGAATAAGGGTGCTGGTCGATGGTTCTTTTGGATTTCATCAAAAACATTCGATATGAGTTTTGTAAAAAAAGCTTCATCCCTGTTTTTCTTACATTTCATTTTGGTATTAAATTATACGAAGATCTTGAGCAGATTATAGAGTATCATGCTGATGGCATTTTTGATTTGAGGTATGACCCTTATTACCTCCAAAAAGGAACACTGGTAAAACAATTTCGAATAAGAAAATTAAAAGGCGTAGACCATGATTCTTCATGGCATTATTTTAAGATAATAAACGGAAAGTTTTTCGTAATAGATGGTAAAAAGTTGGAAGTTGACGAGTTTAAATACCAAGATATAAATGAAAAGTGGAGTGAAGACCGAAAGTATTGATTTCGAAAAGTTAGAACTAAAACTTCAGGCGAAATTTTTAATATTGGCTTTAAAGCTTGTGTACAATTTAAAAGTAAGTAGAAAAAATATAAGAAAATTGCTTTACATTGCATATGGATTAAGCAATAAAGAGAGTAAAGTTCTCTTGGAAACTTTAAGAGGAAAAATTTCAAACAGAAGCGAAGAAGTAAATCAAAAATGCATCAGAGAATTAATAAAATTTTTAAGCTTTGTTGGAAAATATAATGGCGTTATTAAGATAGTTTTCAGGATTGAATATGAGTTTTAAAGATTTTGAGGTGTATGAAATACTAGTTAATAATAATGAGCATGCAATATCAAAGCTAACTTTGATTAGACATTTAAGCCCAATATTAATAGAAAGAATTTACAGAAGCTTGCCGATTAAGGCTTTTACGATTTCTCTTAAGAATAAACTTTTTTTAAACATAAACATTTCCTCTTCTGCTACACGAAAAATTTTCAATCATTCAGTTGGCGAATTAAGTTACGATGCAATACAAAAATCTATTATAATTTACTTTGAAAATGAAACGGATAACTTTGAAAAAATTGGCTACGTTTCTGAAGGTCTTGAGAATTTAAAGAATGTAAGATCAGGCTTGATATTAAGTTTAGAAAAAGTAAAAAGTTAAACCTGAATGAATTGTGGTTTTTCCTTTAATGTTATAATAGGTATAGATATCCATCCTGTTCTTGTTTTGTCCGAGAAAGTCACTTGTTCACCAGAATCATCAACCTTAATCAATAAGTACTTTCCTTCTTCTTTTCCAGAATAGTAATAAAAAATCGGTATTCCCTTCAATTCAAAGTAGTCATGATAAATTGCAAGTAACCCATAGAAGTTCTCACCGTTATGGTTAAAGTGAATAATGTATGCAGGCTGTCCCAATGTAATCATCAAAGCTGCGAATCTTGCAATATCCGATACAGTAGCAACTCTTAAGCTATATACGGGCTTTATTTCTTCCATTTATATGTATTATTACTTTCATTTAACTATTTAAGAAATCTATTTTCTTAAAATGTAGAATGAACTATTCAGTTTTACACCGTAAGAAATTGATAAATATGAAACTATAATGAAAGTTAAAATTCCCGAAAAGAAAACATAGCCCGAGATGGACTCCTGAAAAGTAGACATGCCTGTTAAAGCTCTAATAAAGGATAATAACCAACCAACTTCTATTATTGTAATTACTAGTAGTAAGGAATTCAATATGTAATGTGTGATTTTATCAGGTTCGCTCTTGAAAAAAAGACTATAAATAGAAAAAGAAGCGCACATTATCAGAGAGAATGCAAATGCGATAATAAAATCCAAATGTAATACTATGCTATAAATTATAGATCCTACAAAACTTCCAATTAATACTGAACTTCTTTTTAGATAGGGAACGACCAAAAATGGAATGAAGAATAAGGGATCCAAATAGTCAAAAAATTCGTTATTTATACTAGTTTTTATAAGAGGGTAAAAGCTAATAACAAAAATTAAGAATAAAAAAATTATTCCCAAAATACCTTTTCTAATCTTTAAAATAAATTTTAACATAAAAATAAGTTAGAAGTACAGATTGGCTGCTATACTGGTTACTTTACTTTCTCTAGTTGTATTTCTATTACTGATACGTCTCTAGCCTTTTCTCCTTCGCCTACTCTTTCGGTGCCTATTTCAATCTTTGAAACTACTAGGGAACCTGGTAAGAATTTATTTCGTAATATTTCTGCAACATCTACAGCTTTAGATATATTTCCTCCTCTTGCTTTTAAAATTGCTTTACTCGATCCTCTTTGGAACTGCATCAATGCAGCTACAACGTATCCCATTATAGGCTTTTTACCGATCAAAACCGTATTCTCTGGAATCGGTGTTGTAGGTCTTTTTTTTGGTTGCTCTGCAGATATTGTTGGAACTTCTTCACCTTCTTTTCTTTCACCTTTGCTTTCGGAAGCCATGTTTATGTCACCTATGCTTATTAATTTAAGGCTTTTTCATTTATAAATGTATCTCAATTCTCAAATAATTTAAAATAAAACTATTGAAATTATATTCACTATGGACGTTGTTGTAAAGGCTGTTTTAGTTTCTAAATCTATGTTCAAGGAAGAGAATGAATGGTATGTAAGATTGGAATTTGCACAAGAGAAAATTAGTCCTCCTGCATTTGTTAATAGAAGCGAAGATCCTTTACAATCGATGATACCTATGCTTCAACAAATGCTTAAAAATATTATGCCTTTTCAAACAGGAATGTTTCAGAGAATGATTTTGGTTTTAAAAGAAGAAGAATGGGAAAAACTTGAGAAAAAGCCTGATATAGGTGAAGAGATTACAATAAAAATTTCGGATGATAAAACTATTACTTTGAAATAATTAAATATCTATTTCCCAAGGTTTCTTTTTTTGAAAATCAAGTTCTTCTAAATTCAAAAGGTGTTCCTCAACTTCATTTCTAACTCTTTTTATTAAAAAAGGTAATTTATTATGTTCAAGTTCAAGTTCCGCTATTTTTAAAGGATTTTTTAAATTCGGAGGAACCTCGATTAAAGGTTCTGCTCCTTCCATTAATTGTCTTGCTCTTATACCCAGTATTTTGGATTTTTCGTATTTAGTTAACCATGCAGGGCCTGTAGGCTTTTTCCAGTTCACAGAGAGTCCTTCTTTAGTAGCCTTCTGGGCTGAACTCTTCTGACTTTTTACCACCTTCTCCCTTCTCTTTCTCTTTAGGTGGTGAAGCTGCAATTATATCGTCGATTCTTAATAGCATTATCGCTGCTTCTGTTGCTGCTTTAATAGCTTGCATTTTAACGTTTGCAGGGTCAACAATACCTTGCTTAATCATGTCTTCAACTCTGTTGTTTAGAACATCTACACCAAAGAAGTAGTTTCCTTTAGCATGTACTGCCCTTAAGTTAACAACTGTATCTAAAGGTTCCATCCCTGCAGTTTCTGCTAAAATTGAAGGAATTATTTCAAGTGCTTCAGCGTACTTAAGTGCAGCAAGCTGTTCCTTGCTAGGTAAGCTTTGAGCATATTCCCTTACTTTTAGAGCACACCATGTTTCAATTGCTCCTCCTCCTGCAACAACTTTTCCAGTTTCAAGTACATTTTTAATAACAAATAATGCATCACGTAATCCTCTTTCTGCTTCATCAACTATTAACTCTGACCCGCCTCTAACCAAAATTGTTACAGCCTTTGGATTCTTGCATCCTTCAATAAATAGCATTCTTTCTTCTCCTACTTTCCTCTCCTCAACCAATTCCGCATAACCTAAATCATTTTCTGTTAAATCATCTAAGTTTGTAACGATTCTTGCCCCAGTTGCCTTAGCAATCTTTTCCATATCGCTTTCTTTAACTCTCCTAACAGCCAAGATGTTTTTCTTTTTAAGTAAGAATTGAGCTGTATCATCTATTCCTTTCTGGCATATTACTACATTTGCACCTACAGATGCAATTTTATCAACCATCTTTGCTAGTATTCTTGTTTCCTCATCTAAGAAGGCTTTCATTTGTTCGGGTGAAGTTATGCTTATTTTTGATGAAATTTCTGTCTTCTCTATTTCTAAGGGTGAATTAATTACAGCTATCTTTGCATTCTTTACAAGTTTTGGCATACCAGGATGAACAACTTCTTTATCAATCACAATTCCTTTGATTAATTGAGTTTCATCCAAAGACTTACCTTTTCTTTTCTCAACTTTAATATAATCAAGATTTACCTTTGTTTTTCCCTCAACTTCTTCAAGTACTTGTAAGCATGCGTTTACAGCCAATTCTGCCAATTTTTCTTTATATTCACTTATTGACTTACTGTACATTGAAGTTGCAGCAACTCTTTTAAGGGTTTCAACATCATTTCTATCAACCTTTATAGCTATATTATCGATCTCCTTCATAGCCAATTCAAGTGCTTTTCTGTATCCATCTATGATTACGATAGGATGAATATTTTGGACTAACAATTCTTCTGCTTTTTTAAGCAATTCTCCTGCTAATACTACTACTGTGGTAGTTCCATCGCCTACTTCTGAATCCTGTGCTTTAGCAACTTCAACTAACATTTTTGCTGCAGGATGCTGTACTTCCATCTCTTTTAAAATTGTAGCACCGTCTCCAGTAATTGTTACATCTCCTAAGCTATCAAGTAACATTTTATCCATTCCTCTTGGGCCTAATGAAGTTTTCAGAATTTCTGCTAAAGCTTTTGCTGCACCAATAGTTACTTCATAAGCTTCTCTTCCTATAGTTCTTTTAGTTCCTTCCTTAAGAACCAAGAAAGGCACAGTCTGAGCTGGTTGAGACATGTCTAAGTAAGATATATGGATTTGTCATTTATTTAAATCTTTAAGAAAAATAGTACTATTATGTCTATTCAAAATGCTTCAAGTTATATACCAATTATAATAACTTCAACAGTGCTCATTATTACCTTGGCAATCTTAGCTTATTATTCGTTAACATCAAATCCGTCCAGCGTTCTTCAATCTGATCTTGTTTATCTAATAATATTCTTTGTTATACTGCCTTTTTTGATTTCAATTGTTTACAAAAAAAGAGCTTCATCATGAAAGGCGGTTAATAGATTTAGTTTTATTTTATAAAGAATTTTTACGACATTCAGTGATGCTTCTCCTAAGCTCGATAGAAGACATATTGAAATTTTCTTAATAGAATCCAGATATAGGGCTGCCCTCTCTCTTAATAAAGGTTT
>AQVQ01000036.1 GCA_000375685.1 crenarchaeote SCGC AAA261-N23 | reverse complement strand
GGGGGTGGTTCTCTGTGCCACCTTACTGCCCCTCATATGCGAGATGTAATTCCGAATCAATGAGGGGAACGATGAAACGCATTGAAAAGGAAACCCTCGACCTTTTCAAGGCGGGGAGGAAGTCAGGAACTTATTTAAGTACTGACAGCAAATATTTTCCTAAAAAACTAAAGTGTTACTAGTATGTTAAGAGCATTTTTTAAAGTAAAAAATTTATCGAAAATTAAACTTAATTTCTTTCATAAGCATTTCTTAAATTGTGCAAAATGAATACAATGTTGCAATTTTGCCATTGAATGATATATCTGACAACTTTAGAAGCTTCATTTTGTACGCTGAAGAATTGAATGAAGACGAGGTTAATAAAATAAGAAAAATCTTAGATAGCTTGAATTTAAACTTTGAATCGAAGAAGGATGAAAATAATAAATACATTTTAAAAATATTCATTGAATCGAAAGATGAATTATCAGTTCTTCTTAAAATAAAGGATTCTCAATTCTTTAAAGAAGTTTCAGAATCAATAGAAAGGTTTAACTCAATTCCTAAACCATTAAAAATAGGTTCAAAGAATTTTGATTTCTCTAAAAGAACCTATATAATGGGAATTCTTAATGTTACTCCAGATTCTTTCTATGACGGAGGAAAATATTTTACATTTGATTCTGCATTAAAACATGCAAAAGAGTTGATTGAAAATGAAGCTGATATTATAGATATTGGCGGCCAGTCTACACGGCCAGGTTCTTTAAGAGTAACTGAAGAAGAGGAAGCTAAAAGGGTAATTCCGATTATAAAGGAAATAAGGAAGTATAGTGATATTCCAATTTCCATCGATACGTATTATTCTAAAGTTGCAGAGGAAGCGGTTATTGCAGGAGCAGATTTAATAAACGATATTTCAGGATTGACCGCAGATTTGAACATGGTGAATGTTTGTAAAAAGTACAATGTCCCGATTGTGATCATGCATATAAGAGGCAATCCGTCAATAATGCAAAAAAACGTGAATTATAATAACGTTGTAATGGATGTTCTAAGGTCTTTGAGGAGAAGAATTAAGTTTGCAGAAATCAACGGTATTGATGAAAGCAAAATAATTGTTGATCCAGGCTTAGGTTTTGGTAAAAAATTTGAAGATAATATCTTATTAATGAAAAATTTGGAAGCTTTTAAATGCTTAGGACTACCTATTCTTATAGGCCATTCAAGGAAATCCTTTTTAGGCAAGATGTTAGGAGGATTGCCTGTAGAAGAAAGACTTGAGCCTTCCTTAGCAGTTCTTGCTTATTTAATACTTAAAGGTGCTAACATAATAAGAGTTCACGATGTTAAAGAATCTGTTAGAATAAGAAAATCAATCGATTTTATCAAATTCTTTTCGCATTAATTATTCTTCTATCGCTTACAATAATATCTATCCTTGCTCCTTTTGAATTCTTAATTTCATCTAGTATTTGAAAATCAAAAACTACTCCTATTTTTAGTGCTTTTTTCAATTTTGGCAAAAATCTATCATAGTATCCATATCCATAACCTATCCTGTTTCCAAATAAATCGAATGCAATAGCTGGAACTAAAGCTATTTCTATTTTATTTTCTTCAATTATTTCTTCTATTTCCGGTGCTGGCACACCGTGTTCATCTTTTAAAATTCTTTCCCAGCTTTTTACCTTTACACAAATTAGATCCCTTTTTTCCTTTAAGCTATAAGGTAGGCAAACTGTTTTACTTAGGCTTAATTCCTTTAAAAAGGGCAGAATATTTGCCTCTTTTTTTATAGGATAATAACCTAAAATAATCTTTGCTTTTTCTATTTCTTCAACCTTTTTTAGATTCTCTATTATCTTCTTATTCAAATTTTCATACTCATCGGATTTTAAAGAAATTCTTTTATTTAGAATGTATTCTCTTAGATTTTTTTCTGAATTTTCAACCACAGAATAAAACAAAAATAATTTATATAAAACGTTTAAAATTTAATTGTCTTTATGGATTGGCATGTTAAAATTTGGTATAAAGATGATGCTTATAATTCATTGATCAACTTAGCTAAGCCTGATTTCATCGAAGTTTATAAGAAGAATGTTCTGAGTAAAATTTACGTAAATTATATTATTACCGCGGATTTAGAAAAGCAAGAAGTTGAAAGGATTGTTGAAGATTTCTTCCTTGATAATTTACTTGAAGATTACGAAGTATCAAAATTTAAAGGATTTTCTTTCCCAAAAAAAATTGGGTTAAAGAATGCCATTGTTGTTCATGTAGTTCTTAAAAAGGAGGTTATCAATCCGAATGATAACATAATATTGAGGGCAATAAACGTAGTTTACAAAAATAAGGTAAAAGATCTAAGATCTTTTTTATCCTACGTTTTCTCAAAAGAAATAAGCAAGGAGGAAATTCTTAACCGCTCATATAAGTTAATTGCCAACAGGTTATTGCATGATTTAATATTGGAGGAAGCATAGATGCGAATAAAAAGCTATCCGATTCATAAATTTACAAATAAAGATCTTATAAAGCTAAATGAAGAACTTTCCTTAGCTTTAAGTCTTGAAGAACTTTTAGCAATAAGAAGCTATTATCAAAAAGAAGGTAGAAGCGCTACTGACGTTGAGCTTTACACCTTTTCCCAAGTATGGTCAGAGCATTGTTTCCATAAAACTTTCAAAGCTAAGATAAAATTTGGAGATGAAGAAATTGAAGGTCTTTTCAAGACTTTCATTGAGAGAGCTACAAGAGAATTGAACAAAGATTGGTGCTTAAGGGTTTTCGAAGATAATGCAGGAATAATAGAATTCGATGATGAATTTGCAATAGCTGTTAAAGTTGAAACTCACAATCATCCAACTGCATTGGATCCTTTCAGCGGTGCACATACAGGTGTTGGTGGTGTATATAGAGACATAATTGGAGTAGGTGCAAGACCGATAGCAACGATGGATTATTTATTTTTTGCCTATCCAAACCTGAGTTACAACGATTTGCCATATGATGCATATCATCCAAAAGTAATGCTAAAGAAAGTTGTTGCAGGAATAGCAGATTACGGTAATAAAGTAGGAGTTCCTACTGTAAATGGCTGCATTCAATTTAACAATGCATATCTAAGGAATCCCCTTGTTTTTGCAGGAAGTGTTGGATTGCTTCCTAAGAAGAAATATATAAGAAATCCAAAGCCAGGTCATAATATTATTCTTTTAGGAGGTAAAACAGGAAGGGATGGAATTAAAGGAGCTTCGTTCGCTTCATTATCTTTGACTAAAGCTGCAGAGAGTAAATTCTATGCTGCTGTTCAAATAGGAAATCCGATTGAGGAAAAGAAGATAATAGAAGCTATAATTAAAGCAAGAGATCATGAAAAAGGCCCTCTTTATTCATTGGTTACAGATCTTGGTGGAGGAGGACTTGCTGTTGCTGTATGTGAATCCTTCAAAGATCTTGGAGCAGATATATTCTTAGAAAAGATAAGTCTAAAGCACCTTGACATGGATCCTTGGGAAATATGGATCTCTGAATCACAAGAAAGGATGCTTTTGTGTGTCCCTGAAGAAAACTTAGAGGAAATCTTTGAAATATTTGAGGAAGAAGGATGCGAAGCTTCAATTATAGGTGAAGTAAATTCAAGTAAAAAAGTTTCAATAAAATACAAAGGAGAATATGCAGGAGAAATCTCTTTAGATTTCTTATTTAAAGAATATCCAAGGTTAACGCTCAAAGCCTCTTCTAGAATCTTTAAGCGTCCTGAGCCTCCAAATGATTCAATCATTGCAAACATGAACAATTACAATGATGTTTTGTTAAACCTTTTATCTGATCCAAATGTTTCCAGTAAGGAGTGGGTAATAAGACAGTATGATCATGAAGTAGGTGCAAGGACGATTATAAAGCCTTTACAAGGAGTAAATTTAGATGCACCTGGCGATGCTGCAGTAATAAAACCTTTGTATAATTCATGGAAAGGTATTGTTATTTCAAACGGTGGAAATCCAAATTATTCTATTGATCCATACAGAATGGCTTTATCAGCTATAGATGAAGCTATAAGGAATAATGTAGCATGCGGAGGAAGAAGAATAGCACTGCTTGATAACTTTTGCTGGGGGAATCCTATGATTGAAGAAGAACTTGGAAAACTTGTATTGGCTTGCAAAGCATGTTATGAAGGTGCCAAAAGCTTTGATACTCCTTACATTTCAGGAAAGGATAGCCTATACAATGAATTTTTTGATGGAAAGGTTAGACATGAAATACCTCCAACTTTAATGATCACCGCAGTAGGAGTAATACCTGATGTAAGAAAATCTGTAACGATGGACTTTAAAAGAAGTGGTAACTATGTTTACATTATAGGATTTACTTCTGATGAGCTTGGAGGCTCTTTGTTGTACAAGAAGTATAACATTGAAGGGGGTGAGGTTCCGAATGTTAATCCTGAAAGGGCAAAAACAATATATGAAAAAATTACCCGTGCAATAGATAGAGGTCTTATAAGATCTTGTCATGATTGTTCAGATGGAGGATTAGCTGTAGCAATTGCAGAAATGTGCATAGGTGGAAACTGCGGAGTTGAAATAAATTTGGATAAAGTCCCTACACACCTTAATAAGCCTTATAAGATCTTATTTTCCGAATCAAACTCAAGGTTTATAGTTGAAGTAGCTCAAGGTTATGAAAAAGAATTTGAATTTTCAATTAGAGGGATTCCATTTGAAAAGATAGGCTATGTTACAAGCGATAAAACGCTTATATTCAAATCAGGAAATAATGAAGTAATAAATCTAGATCTGGATGAAGTAATCAGGGCCTTTAAAACAAGCTTGATATAATGAGACCCAGGTGCTTAATTTTAAGAGCTGAAGGAACAAATTGCGATCTTGAAACAGCTGAAGCTGTAAGGATTGCAGGAGGAGATCCATCAATTATTCATATAAACTTGCTCATAAAAGGCAAGGTTAACTTAGAAGATTATCAAATGCTAGTTCTACCAGGAGGTTTTTCTTACGCCGATTCAATTAGCGCTGGTAAAATACTAGGAAACATTATCAAAACCATTCTAAGACCTCAGTTTAAGAAGTTTATAGAAGAAGGAAAACCTGTGCTTGGAATATGCAATGGTTTCCAAGCACTTTTAAAATCAGGTTTCCTTCCTTTTTCTAATGAAAATTCACAGCATGCAACTTTATCTATAAATGAAAGCGGCCTTTTCATAGACAAATGGGTATATTTAAAATACAATTCTAATACGAAATGTTTATTAACTAAAAATTCTCAAAATGTGATCTACTTGCCAATAAACCATGGAGAAGGAAGATTCGTTTGCAGTAATTCATGTCTTGACAGGCTTATTTCAAACAATCAGATAGTTTATCAGTATTCATCTATAGACGGAATAGTTTCGAACGAGTTTAATCCAAATGGTTCTTTAATGAACATTGCAGCTATAACCAACGAATATGGCAACGTGCTTGGCATAATGCCACATCCTGAAAAATATGTAAACAAATACTTGCATCCTGCTTGGACACGTTTCCAAAACTTGAAAGAGGAAGGTGATGGTCTCTTTATTTATCTGAATGCGGTAAAGCTTGCAAAAAAATTCTTTTAAAATTTTTTACATTTTATTAGAAGTGAAGAAAACTTTGGTTAAACGAACAAAGCGAACTTAGCAAAATAAAAAAACTTAAATTATAGCAAAAATATTTAATTTTGCTTTTATGTCAAGCAATCCTCTCGATGATTTGCTCAATAAGCTGATGAATAGATCCAGAATATTTAAGAATCCTGATTCCTTAAGACCCGATTACATTCCCGATGAGCTTCCTCATAGAGATAAAGAAATTTATAAATTAGCTGAAGTACTTTTCTTACCCATTTTAAAAGGGATGAGACCATCTAATGTTTTTATTTACGGCTATCCTGGAACAGGGAAAACCGCCACTACTAAGCACGTTCTTAAATTTATAAAAGAAAAACTTTCCCATCAGGCTCCAATTCCAGTTGGAAGTATAATAATAAACTGCAAGATAGATGATACGAACTACCGCGTTTTAAAAGTTCTTAATGAATACTATAATCTAAAGACTCCTCATACAGGAATTGCTGTTGCAGAGCTATATCAAAGAATCATTAGGGAAATGAAGAGGAGAAGGGAAGCTTTAATTATTGTATTGGATGAAATAGATCATTTGGTTAAGAAAAGTGGTGATGAAATTCTATATAAGCTCACTAGGATAAATTCAGAAGATATAATTACTAAAGTTTCCTTGATTGGAATAACAAATGATCTTCATTTTAAAGAATATTTAGATCCAAGGGTTCGAAGCAGTTTAAGTGAGGAAGAACTCGTTTTCACTCCTTACACAGCTGACCAGCTAAAAGATATTCTAACCGCAAGAGCTAAAATAGCACTTTATGAAGGAACATTTGATGAAGGAGTAATAAATCTTTGTGCTTCGATCGCTGCTAAGGAAAAAGGAGATGTTAGAAGGGCTTTAGATTTATTAAGAATAGCAGGAGAAATAGCCGAAAGGAATAATCTTCCAAAGATAACGGAATCTGAGGTAAAGCTTGCTTTATCTATTATGGAAAGAGACAAAATATACGAGATTATCAATTCTTTACCAGTACATTCAAAGCTTGTTTTATTTGCAATATATTCTTTACAAATGAAGGAAATGAGGGATTGCATAACAGGAGAAGTTTATGAAGAATACGTAAATTATTGCAAAGAGTTAAATTATGAGCCTTTAACTGCAAGACGTATGAGCGATATAATAAATGAACTTGAAATGGGAGGCTTAATAAGAGCAAACTTAACTAGCAAAGGAAGATACGGAAGAACAAAGTATATTTCTCTTAGAGTTACCAAAGAAGAGATAGAAAATACTTTAAAATCTGATGAAAGATTTGCAAAGTTGATTTATGAAATTGGTAGCTGGCATAGATGACGGTGGTTTCAACCCTTACTTAAAGTTTGCTAAGAAAAAACCGCGTATTCCTTTATTGGCTGTTTATTATAAAAACCATAGAATTGTTGATTTAATTTTTAGAAGCATAAAGGTAGATGGCTTAGATGCAACCGATAAGCTCATATCTATACTTCATTTAAAGCTTCCCGATATTATTTTAGCACAAGGTGTTACTTTTGGAGGCTTCAATATAATAGATTTTGTTAGAGTCTATGAGGAAACAGAAGTTCCATGCATAATTGTATTAGATAGATTGCCAAACTTTGATTCCATATTCAAGGCAATAAGGGATCATTTTAAGGATTCAGATAAAAGAATTGAAATTCTTAAAAAGTTTCCCCAAATAAAAAGATATAATAAAATATTCTATGAAAATATAGGGATAAGCGATTTTGAAGCAATAAAGCTAATAGAATCATTGACAATATTTGGAAATATTCCAGAACCTGTAAGGCTTGCTCATTTAATATGTAAAAGCATTTACAATTTGAATAAACAGATCCTTTCAGAATACGATTCTCCTAAATTCTCTGTTTGATATATCTATTAAATACGCTGTTGAACCCCATTCATTTGTCTCATTCCATGAAGAATTTGAAATTATAAGACAATTTTTGTAATAATCATGGATAGGTATATTATAATGACCAAAAGCAAAAACATGTGGCATTTCTTCAATTACAAAGGGATCGTATCCTATTGGTAAAATACCGTTTATATTTAAGCTTGGTATGATTTCCCTTCTTTTAATAATTCTTCTAACAGTTTGCAAAAGAGCTCCTTCCTTATCATAAGGTCCAAGTAGTTCTCTGTATAAGCTTTCAAAGTAATATCCATGTGTTGCCAATATGCTAAGTCCTTCAATGTTTAAAAAAGATGGATCTTCAATTATTTTCACATTTTTTATCTTGAATAGAGCTTCTGCAAAATTTTTATCAAATTCAATGAAAGGAATAAAAGGCACCATTAAATCTCTTTCTCCAGGCATAACATAAATGGAAATTTTTTTATCTATCTTAGACAACAAGTTTGCTGCATATTCATACTGCTTTTTAGGATCAAAATCATGGATGTCAATTTCATAAATATTGTCAAATGTTAAGCCATCGATTATGTCTCCGGTAATTATTATAGCATTTATTTTAGAGGCTATTTCTTCGAATTCCTTTATTTTACCGTTAACAAAATCGATAAATTTAAGGAATTTATTCTCAGCAAACAGTTTGTTTCCTATTCTTAAATCTGAAATGCATATTACAAATCCTTCCCTTTTTCCTTTGTAGTTAATCCATTCAGCATCTGTCTCTAACAATCTAGAAACTTTTATATAATAGGAATAGTCCTTTCTCCTAATCAGTTCTCCTTCAACTATAAATACATCTCCTACATTTATTTCCTCAACTTTTTTTATCAACTCTTTATTCCTTGCAGGCACAACAGCTTGGAAGTAATCATTAGTATCTTGGAAAGTTAAGAACTTTGAGCCAAACTTGCTATCTTTCTTACTTGTTAGCATCCCAGCAATTCTTACAACTGATTTATTCAAAGCTTTAAATATCAATGTGGTATCGACATTGCATCTTACAGAATTAACTTTTTCAATTATCTGTTTCAATTTCAAGAATCTATCACGTACAAATTCTAAATAACCAGTTTCTAAATTTAAATTAACTAGGTCTAACCTCCTTTGAACTATTTTACTTTCCTTTTTCTCTTCCTTCTTGCTTTCCTTTTCTAGTATTTCTTCACAAACTTTTTTAACAGTCTCTTTAGTTACAAACTCATACTTAGATAATATTTGTATTATAGTATCAAGCTTTGAATAAATTTGAACATTCTTATTACAATATTCTTGAAGTTCATTTAGAGCATCTTTAGTTATGAAAATTTTACTTTCTTTTATTTTCTTGAGAATTTCTTCACTCAATTTTTTCCTTAAAAACAATATTGGACCATAAAAATATTAGATTTAAAAATTTTTCATCGTTGTTTATCAATTCGTTTATTTCATTTTCCTGAATATTTACCGATTTTAACATTCTAACAATTTCTCCTTTTTTTAGCAAAGTAGGATCGTATATTTCTTTGTATTTATCGTAAAGGATTCTTGCCAGCTCTTTAAGACTGTATTGATTCATAAAGGATTCCATTTTCTGATAAAGTATAGTTCCTATACCATTCAATTCCCTCCACGATTGCTTTAACCATTTCAAAATTTGTAAAGACTGGAATGTTCAACTCTACAGCTTTTCTTCTTATAATATACTCATCTTCCAAAGCTGAGGCATATTTATAGAGTGTTAGACCACTAGGAATATTTATTACAAGATCGAGCTTTCTTTCTTTAAGATAATCCATAATATTAGGCTTCCTTTCAGGTTCTCTTATTTTGTATAAGACTGTTACATTATCTATTCCTCTTTCTCTTAAATATTCAGCTGTATGCTCAGTTGCATACAAATTGTAGCCGAGTTTCTTAAGTTTAATTACCAAGGGTACAATTTTCGATTTAATTTCAGGATTGCTGACAGATATTAATACATTCCCTCCTTCAAATGGTATCTTGTAGCCCGCTGCTATAAGAGATTTTAAGAATGCCTCAAAAAACGTATTGCCAAAACAGGCAACTTCCCCAGTTGATTGCATCTCAACTCCAAGAACCGGATCTGCATCATCTACTTGCATGAAGGAAAATTGAGCAACCTTAACAGCATACTTAGCACGCGGTCTTTTAACAATTTCCTTAGGCAATTTACCATTAATTATAACCTCAGCAGCTAAATCTACTAAATTTACTCCGTTTGTTTTTGAAACAAAAGGCATGGATCTAGAAGCCCTTAGATTGCATTCTATAACATATACATCATCATCCTTTACAAGAAACTGTATATTGAATAATCCTTTAATTTTAAGTGATTTTGCAATTTTATTGGCTATTTCAGCAATTTTTTCTTCAACTCTTGGAGTTAGTCTAATAGGAGGTATAACAAGTGTTGCATCACCAGAATGTAATCCAGCATGTTCCAAATGTTCAATTATGGCTCCGATAAAGGTATTTTCTGTATCCGATACAGCATCAACTTCAACTTCCAAAGCCTCTTTAATGAACTTGCTGACAACCACTGGGTACTCCTTGCTTACTTTTGCTGCCTCAGTTAAGTATTGCTTCAATTGCAAAGGTATCCATACAACTCTCATAGCTGAACCGCTCAATACATATGAAGGTCTTACAAGTAATGGATAACCTACTTCAAGGCCAAATCTAAAAACTTCTTCTAAATTGGTGAATTTTTTCCATTTTGGTTGCTTAATTCCAAGAGAATCTAAAAGTTTACTGAACTTCTCTCTATCTTCTGCATTATCAATGCTCTCAGGCGATGTTCCAAGAATTTTAACATTATACTTAGCGAGCTTTGGTGTAACGTTATTTGCAATCTGTCCTCCAACGCTTGTAACAATTCCTAAAGGATTTTCCTTTTCATATATATCCATTATTCTTTCCACGGTTAATTCTTCAAAGTATAGCTTATCGCTCATGTCAAAATCAGTTGACACAGTTTCAGGGTTGCAATTGATTACTATAACTTCATCTATTCCTCTACTTTTAAGTGACCAGACCATGTTCATTGTAGCCCAATCGAATTCTACAGAGCTTCCTATTCTATAAGGACCTGCTCCTAACACAATTATCTTAGATTTGTTTGTATTGAATTCAATATCGTCAGTAATGCCGTTGTAGGTTAAATACAAGTAATTTGTCTTAGAAGGCCATTCAGCTGCTAAAGTATCTATTTGCTTAACTACAGGTATTATTTTATGATTAATTCTAAATTTTCTAATATCTTCTTCTTTTACATTGAGACATCTTGATATTTGTTTATCTGAAAATCCAAGTTGTTTAGCTTTTCTTACTTTTTCGTGTAATTTTTCGTCGTTGAAATTAGACTTCCTTAATTCTTCTTCCATTTCAATTATATTCTTCATTTTTCTCAGGTACCATTCATCTATGCATGTCAGTTTTTGGATTGTTTTTAAATCTATACCTTTTCTAATAGCCTTTACAACATAGAAGAATATTTCATCTGTAGGATTCCTAAGATTATCTATTATTTTTTCTTCTGTCTCATCTTCTTTTTCATCTTCATTCGCTACTAATCCATCCTTACCTATATCTAACATCCTTATGGCTTTTTGAATAGCTTCTTCAAAATTCCTTCCAATAGCCATAACTTCTCCTACGGATTTCATCTGGGTTCTGAGTCTTCTATCTACTCTGCTAAATTTCCTGTAGTCCCATCTAGGGAATTTTATAACAACATAATCCAATGATGGTTCAAATGCAGCTGTTGTTAATCTTGTCACTTTATTTATAAGCTCGTCCAGTGTATATCCTATTGCAAGCTTTGCTGCAATGTAAGCTAAAGGATATCCTGTAGCCTTGGAAGCTAAAGCTGAAGATCTTGACATTCTAGGATTAACTTCAATTACATAGTGCTTTCCGCTCTCAGAATCCAAAGCAAATTGAACGTTACATTCTCCAACAACCTTTATTGCCTTTACAACTTCAATCGATGTTTTCCTAAGTGTATGGTATTCTTCGTTTGTCAATGTTTGACTTGGTGCTATAACTATATTGTCCCCTGTATGTACACGCATTCCCAATATATTTTCCATGTTGCATACCGTAATGGTATTTCCTTTATAGTCTCTCATAACTTCATACTCAATTTGCTTAAGATCTCCAAGATATTCCTCTATCAGAACTTCCTTGATCAAGCTATGGGCCAATCCTCTACTAACTATCTCTTCAAGTTCCCTTTCATCATGCGCTATTCCACCTCCTTTTCCTCCTAAAGTAAAAGCAACTCTTATCATCACTGGATAATTCAATTCATTAGCAATCTTCTTTGCTTCTTCAAC
>AQVQ01000035.1 GCA_000375685.1 crenarchaeote SCGC AAA261-N23 | reverse complement strand
ATTTGTCAGCATAGTTAAAGAAATTGCGAAAGCATGTGCTTCAACTGCTTGGATCTATGTAACACATTGTGCAGCTACCCATAGTTTTGTTTCAACCGCAAATGAAAAACAAAAAGAAAACTACCTACCAAAGATATCAAATGGAAAAATTATAAACCTAGCACAAACAGAAAATACAACAGGCGCAGGTTTAACAGGAATTGAAACAACTGCAAAAAAGGTTGGAAATTACTATATTCTTAATGGATCAAAGAATTTCATCACTGCAGCTCACGGAGCTGATATTTTTATAATTATAGCAAAGAACTTAGAATTAAAAGAACAGTTCCCAAAAAATCTTTCAGGATTTATCGTAGAAAAAGGCATGTCTGGATTTGAAATTGGTCAAAGGTATGATTCCATGGGTATGAGAGGTATAGGATGGGGCGAAATAATATTGAACGACTGTAAAGTTCCTGAAGAAAACATACTACAAGACGGTATTAAAGCTATAAATTCAGGAGGCCATGTTGGAATGCTTGGAGCTTCGACAATAGCCTTTGCCTTAGCCGAGGCAGCATACGAAACCTGTAAAAACCATTTAAAGCAGAGAATAATTGCTGGACAAGCTTTAGGACAAAGAGAAGGAGTAAGAGCTGTTTTCTCTGAAATGGCAACAGCCCTTGAAGCTATTAAGCATATGATAGAGTTTGGAATAGACGCTTTAAAAAGAGACTCCTATCCTGATCTTCTTAAAGTGAAGAATTTCGTAACTGAGAATGCTTTAATTATTATAGATAAATCAATGAGATTAACAGGCGCACATGGATACAGCAAATTGCTTCCCTTAGAAAGATACTATAGAGATGCAAGAGCTACATTATTACACTTCCAAACTCTGGAGCTAGGTAAAAACATTCTTGGAGGAATAGCTCAAAATATCTAATCATTTTATTTCTAAGAGAAGCTATCTAGCTTTTCATTTTCATTAAGTTCGAATGCCTTAAAACCTAGATTTTTGAGATACTTAGCAAATTCTCTTGAATACCCGTGAAAGGTTGCAACCAATTCAGGATTACATTTCTTTACATAATCAACAAGTTCATAGAAATCAGAATGATCGCTTAAAGGAAACATAAAGTCATATTCGTTCGTTTCTTTTCTTATAAGAGACCATCCCGTGAAAGCTATACTTACCGTTTTATACTTGTTCTTTATTTCTCTTGAATATTTTGGATTCATCGGAAGTATTATAACATGTGGGTCTTTTTTAAGGAAACCATTCGTTTCTGCTTCTGAAAGTCTAATTGAATCTTCATCTTTTAAATCTATGCCCAATTTTCGATAAATTCTGTTTATTTCAAATATGATATCGTGTATAATAAGTGGCTTATAATTGTTAAAAAGATAAGTTAGTAATTGAGCTTTTCCCAACTCATAGCCACAAAGAGCAATATGTCTTCCAGAAGCCAAATTTTTCTCTATTAATCTTTTTGTTTCAGAAAGTATTTCTTCCAGAGGAGGAAATTTAAAGTAACTGATACCGTAAGTAGATTCAATTATCAAGACTTTACAGTTTACAGCTTCCGCACCTTTTAGGTAACCTCTTTCTCTTACACATATATCTCCTGTATAAAGAATCTTATCGTTGACCAATAGAGATTTTGAACCTAGAATATGGCCTGAATCAAACATCGCTAAATTTCTATCTTCCTCAATTATAGAATCATACTTTAATCCTCTAAACTTTGATAACGCAATTGTTTCCCTGGAAGCATATAATCTGTTGACTTTTTTCGGTAAATGATCAGCATGAGCATGGGATATGAAACTAAGATGTGAATCATAATCATCGGTATCTAGAGAAATTCTAAGATTGTTTTCTATTAGCAGTATTCCTTTGTTCTTTTTGTATATTCTCAATTTAAAATATTAATTTAGCTCATGTTTAAAAATTTGAATAACATAATATCTTCATTCATGAAAGTTAAGTATTACGATATTTATCTCGAGTTTGAAGATGAATACTTTACAGGAATCGAGAAAGTTTTCATAGAGACAGATGAAGATATTAAATTTGATTGTAACGTAAAGGTAAAAAATGTAAAAAATGAAAAAGGAATCAATATTAAGTTCGATTTAATTGAGGAAAAGCTAGTCATATACACAGGAAAATATTCGGGAGAAATATGGATAACCTTTGAAGGAAAAGTAAGCAAAGAGTCATTAGTTGGAGTGTATAAGGCAAAGGAAATTATCACTACACAGTTTGAGCCAAACTTTGCTAGTAAACTTTTTCCATGCATAGACAATCCTGCATATAAAGCGGTTTTCAAGTTAGCTATTTGTGTAAAAAAAGGATTAGACGTTATTTCGAACATGCCAATTGAAAGTGTCAAAGAAAAAAATGGCAAAGTAATTTATGAATTTAAACAAACCCCTCCCATGTCAACATATTTATTATATGTAGGGATAGGAAAATTTGAAGAGCTAAAAAAGGAAAACGTTATTATTTCAACTTTAGAAGGTAAAAGTTCAAGAGGAAAGTTTGCTTTGGATCTCGCTTTAAAGTGTTTGAAATTTTATGAAAATTACTTTGAAATACCCTACGAGCTTCCAAAATTACACTTAATCGCAATACCTGATTTTCTCTTTGGCGCTATGGAAAATTGGGGCGCAATAACCTTCAGGGAATCTTCGTTATTAATTGATGAAAATTCAAGCTTGGAAAATAAAAAGAGAGTTATTACAGCAGTTTCGCATGAAATCGCGCATCAATGGTTTGGGAATTTGGTTACTTTAAAATGGTGGGATGATCTTTGGTTGAATGAAAGTTTTGCTACATTCTTAGAATTTAAATGTGCTGAAAAAATTTATCCACAATACAATATCTTAGGAGATTTTGTAAGAAGCGTTTCAAGAGCTTTATTCATAGATTCTCTATCTTCAACCCATAAGATAAAAGCGGAAATTAAAACTCCTGTAGATATAAACGAAGCTTTTGATGAGATAAGCTACGAAAAAGGGGCAGGCATACTACGAATGGTTGAATCTTACTTGGGAGAAGAAGAATTTAGAAAGGGAATAATATCCTATTTGAATAAGTTTAAGTATTCAAATGCAACTGCATACGATTTTTTTGAGTCCATAAAATCTACATTTTTAGAAGATTGGATTTCGAAGCCAGGATACCCACTGATAATCATAGATGTAGATAGAGACAAAATATTGATTGAACAGGAAAGATTTTCACTTCTTAAAAACGTTGAAGAAATTCTTTATAAAGTTCCTCTTACCCTTGAAGTAAATGGAAAAACTATAAATAAAATAATTGATAAAAAGTCCGATCAAATAATTTTGAATGAAAATATTGTAAAAATAAAGGCAAATGTAAACAGGACAGGCTTCTATAGAGTATTTTATAATGATCTCAGTTTGGTCAAAAATTTAAATGATATTGAAAATGCAGGTTTAATTGACGATTATTATAATTTCTTCATCGCTAAAAAAATTAGCTTTAATGGATTTGTTAATTTAGTTAAAGAAAGAGAGAAATATAAAGGAATTACAACTTCTGAAGTTATTTCATCTATACTAAGTAATTTATCTAAAATAAATCCGAGTAAATATAAGAATTTGTTTGAAAATTATATTTATGAACAGATAAAAATCTGGGAAAAAGAAGAAAATGAGGAGGATAAATCTCTTTATCACAAGCTAATCACCAGAATGTGTTTTATTAATGAAGATTTTGCAACTAATTATTATAAACTATTTTATAATTATGAAAGCCTAAGCTCGGATATTAAGGATGTTGCAGTGGTAGCTTATGCTGCAAAAACCTCTGATTTTGAAACATTGTTTAAAAAATATTCCGAATACACTTTCGATGAAGATAAAGAGAGATTTCTCAATGGAATCTCAGCCGTAAGAGATCCATTGGTTTTGGAGAGATTCCTTAAATCCATGAATAGTATAAAATATCAGCATTTATTCACTCTTATTAGCTGGTTTGCCTACAATCCATTCATAAGGAAGGAATATTATTCAATTTTCATGCAAAATCTAGATAAGTTTAAAGAAATCGCAATAAAAATTACTGGAGGAATTTGGGGATTTGGAATGCTTATAAGAAACGTTTTTCCTCAACTTAGTTTAGTAAATAAAAACGAAATAGAAGAAATTCTAGATAAATTGGAATACAAGGAGCTTAGTAAAGATATCAATTATACAAAAGAAATGATAAAAATTAATGAGATTCTATTCAATCCTGATTAAGAATAGAATTCATAAAGCTTTCTTGTAGTATTTTTCGTAAGCTGAATTGCATCTTTAATTTTAATTTTAAGAATTTTAGAAACGTTTTCCCAAGGCCTCCCTTGAAGCACCTTCATTATCATCAACCTTTCTTCTTTCTCAGTCAATTTAGTTCTTTCTTCCAAAGTTGTTAAAAAATGAGCTTTAACTAAAGCTTTTATAGCATCGACAGCTGACTCATAAAGTAACAGATCTTTTAGATAACTTTCAACTCTTAATTTTTGTGAACCAGTAAACTTTGGTTCAGCCTTATGCTTTCCAAAAGTTTTATACAATAAAAGCCAAGCTATTTCACTTGGTATATCATAGTAGCTATCATGTAAGCTTTCAATAAACCTAATTCTAAATTCTCGATTGAGTTCTTCTAAATACTCCTCTGCTTTATAGCTATAAGACTTTATCACAGCTACGCTATATTCTCCTGAAACCGGATTCCTTCTCGGTCCTATGAAAATTGGTACATAATTATTTTTAATTAACCAGAATCTCAAAAGATCCCCTGTTGCACCAAAGCTACTACCTATCCAATCCAAGCTTTTCGATTCTTCTTCAATGTTTTTAAGAAGCCAAGAACCTATTCCTTTTCGCCATAGTTTTGGATGAACTGCAATTCTAAAAATTCTTGTTCCTTTTAATTTAGCGAATCTTTTCAAATTAGGATAATACCTTACTACAACACTCGGAATCAAATTTCCTCTAACTTTTTCAATGTTTTCAAGTTCATCAATGTTTTCCTCTTTAAGACCTCCTTCATAACACATATGAAGCGCACCTACCGCTTTATCTTCGTAAAAAGCAGCTCTTATATAATGCTTTGGAGAATCGGCAAGTAATGCTATATCATCTGGTCTGTTTCTATAATGAGTAAGGACGTATAAGCCAATTATCTGCCTCAATTTTGATTCTTCTTTTAAAAATAAACTTTCTTTTTCTATCTTTTCATAAGTACATTTTTCTGTGGAAACATCCTGCGGATTTTCTATAGCTTCAGGTTCAGCATCAAGTAGAAGGATGTCATATAGCCATTCTTCTATTGGATCATTTGTAGCATATCTTATTGGCTCTTTCATTTCAATCTCGATAAGCATCTTACCGAAGTAGTTCTTAAGCCTATTCGAAAAACGTACTGAAAAGCTCCTTCCTGTACCTTCATAGCCATGGATTGTTGATGAGAATATGCATTTCTTATATATTTTACTAAGAAAAATAAGAAAAGGTATTGGAATACTTGCAGCTTCGTCTACGATCCAAATATCAGCATCTATTCTTGAGGTTATCAAAGATTTGGCGTTTTTAAACACAATATTACAATTACCTGTGCTTACACTTTTTATCAATCCGCTTTCAACTAAAATCTTCCTATGCTTTATGTTTAACAGTTCTAAGCCTCTAATTAAAAATTGGAAAAAAGTTTGTATGTTTTCGAGGGAAGGCGCAGTGACTATTATTTTATTAATTCTTTCGTTAACTGCCAGCATTCCTGCAGCACCCAACCCTAGAATTGCAGATTTGCCTCTACCCCTATTGGATTTTATTATAACTGATGCAAATTGTTTTGTGTTGAACCATTCGAATACTTTTAAAATCCTTATTTGATCATTTGTAAGACATTGTTGATAAATTAGCTTAGGTAAAACTTCTCCAAAATTTTCTGTGATTTGCCTTTCTTGGCTCTCAAAAACTATGTTGCCTTTTATGAAATATTCTTCATCAATATAGATTAAGTTGTTACGATTGAAAGTCTTAGCAAACATTCTTTTCTCAAACAATTTTTGAATTGTTTCTTTCTTTTCTGTCATTATTGATTCATGAAATTTTGTATTCCAAGAATCAACATTTTTATAAGAAGGGCCAACAATCAATATTATACCTCCTCCTCTAACAAGTTCTATCAGAATGCCTATATCGTTTGGTCTCATCTGCTTCGTTATATCAAGAATAAGTAAATCACAAGTAGATCCAAGTAATTTTTCTACTTCAGAATAACTATAGGAGTTAAAGCTTATCCCTTTTATTTCTTCAGCGATTTTTGAAACAGAAGCATCTTCTTTTTCATTATAAACGAAAACAGGCCTTTCTAATTTGCTTAGATTACTAAACTCTAGAATTATATCTTTCAAAGAAATCTTATCCAATACATTATCAGCCACATATATTAGCAACCTATATCTTGATTTAGCTATCTTTCTTACTGGATCCAGCAAATCGTCTTTGATTAAGGAAAAATTCACTATGAATTTTATTTTTCGTTTTATTTAAAATAGATTAGAATTAGTTATAAGCTAATAACAACGTATTAAAGTATGGAAAGGACCTTTGTACTTTTAAAGCCAGATGCCGTACAAAGGGGACTTATTGGAGAGATAATATCAAGATTTGAAAGAACAGGATTAAAAATAGTTGCATTGAAAATGATAAGACCAACAAAGGAACAGGCAATGAATTTTTATCCTTCAGACGAGGAATGGCTAACATCGGTAGCAAATAAATCTTTAACAGTTTATAAGCAACTAGGTATTGATCCAAAGAAAGATTTTGGAACAACAGATCCTATTGAAATAGGAAAAATAATTAAAGAATGGCTCGCAGAATTCATCGCTTCCGGCCCTTGCGTTGCTATGGTAATCGAAGGAAACAGAGCCATTGAAGTTGTTAGAAAAATTGTCGGAGCAACAAGACCATATGAAGCTCAACCGGGCACTATAAGAGGTGATTACTCTACTGACAGTCCTGAATTGGCTAATATATTGAAAAGGCCTCTTAGAAATCTAGTCCATGCATCTGACAGCAAGGAGGTTGCAGAAAAAGAAATAAAATTCTGGTTTAAAGATGATGAAATAATAAAATACAAAAGAGCAGATGAAAACATAATATACGGACTATAATAATTTCGGTCCCCTGCTCATTGAAGCCTCAGGCCACTTGCAGGGGGATCCTGCCGGATGTATAATATTATGTTTTATCTAAAATAAAAGCTTACCAAATCTCATGCATTGAAAGGCAAATTTTTCAAAGTGATTTATCATTCCCAACATTGATTCAGAGCTACATTTCTATTTATTAGATAGTATCTTGGCTCATAAAGATGCCCAATTTAATTATTTAGACCCATAGATTAAAAATTACAAAATAACAAATGGAATACTAATTAAACACAAAAGTATGCTTTTATACTGATTTATTCTCCCTTAAGTCACATTATTTCATTGATCAAGCTTATGAGAGGTTTAACTGAAATTCCTAGAATTTTAAAATAAATTTTTAAATTATTCATCTCCATTCTAAAGGAGGAGGCTTTAAATCTATTTAAAAATGGAAATACTTTTCACATGCCCACCTGGTCTTGAAGATATAGTAGCTCTTGAACTAACAGAAAAAGCAAAAGTTGAAAAAATAGAGATTAGACCTTTTGGAATAAAAGGAAGATTGCTTGCAATTGTAGATACTACGATTGAAAAATTGCTTTCGATGAAATCAGTAGAGCATATACTGATTTATTTGGGATCTTTTAACATCAAAAAAGATTCTGAAGGACTTAAGCAAATTTATGAGAAAATTAAAGATATAGATTTCAGTCAATATTTAAAAAAAGAAAACACTTTTAGAATTACTTCTGAAAGAAAAGGTCAACATAATTTCACATCAATAGATATTCAAAAGGTAGCAGGCCAAGCAATTGTTGATAAATACGGTAATAAGGTTAAGCTGAAGGGATTTGATGTAGAAATAAGGGTTGATGTTATCGATGAGAAATGTTTAGTTGGTATAGCCTTGACAAGTAAAGCTTTACATAGAAGAGGCTACAGAGTTTTCAACCATCCTGCAGCACTTAATCCTGTGATAGCTTATGGAATGGTAAGGCTTTCTAAATTTAAAGAGAATGAATTTTTAGTTGATCCTATGACTGGAGGAGGAACGATACCCATAGAGGCTGCAATGCATGTAGCTTGCAAAGCAAAAATTGTAGGTCTAGATATAAATCCTAAGTTTGTTGAAGGAGCAAAGCTTAATGCTGAAGTTGCTGGGGTTGGAAAATGTATAAACTTTGAAGTTTGGGATTGCTACAAACTTTCCGAAAAGTTTAAGGAAGTTGATAAAATAGTGACAAATCCTCCTTATGGAATCCGAATGGGCTCTATTAGTTATGTGAAAAGGTTATTTGCGAGATTCCTAGAACAAGCATATAAAGTGCTTAAAAATGAAGGAATATTTACTACATTGGCATTAAAGAAAATTCATCCTTTAGATTTGCTTGAGAAAGTTGGTTTTGAGATAATCGAAGAAAGAAATATATTGCATGGAAATTTGAATGTAGATTTAATAATTTGCAGGAAACTATAATAGTTAATTTAAGTTATTTTATACTTTGAAAGATTCTTTTTCCATTCATCAGGCAATTTAACTGGTTTACCGTTTAAATCTGTTAGCACGTCAACAACATGACCTTCAGCTACATTGCTTCCATTTTTTACTATCAAATGCTTATATACAATGCTTTTCTCACCTATTTTTTCTATCCATGTTTTAACCGTGATTAGATCATCAAATCTAAGAGGAACCAAGTATTTGCAACTAGCTTCTAAACAAAGGAATTTAAACCATTTTTTATCAAGTATTTCAGAATCTATTCCTACGCTTCTTAAAAGCTCAATTCTTGCTACATCAAAATAAATAAAGTAATTGGAATAATATACTATTCCCAATGCATCTGTTTCCGAAAGTCTTACCCTAATTTGAATTTCGTGAATCATATATTACAAATAAAATATTTCGAACTATAAATTGGTTTACATTTAATACCAAAAATCTCTCTAGTTTAAAAGATCTCTTATTTTTATAAAAATCTAAATATGATAGCAAAACATTAAGTTGGAATCTGATTAAAGTTAAATATTCAAACTTGAAAAAGTGTATAATGTCTATATTGATTCCATGGGAAATAAAACACTGATCTAAAAAATTAAAGAATTGATTAAGCCCGATGGAGAAATAACTTTCACTTTCCCTAAAATATTCGATGAGTTAAGAAACAAAAGTCTTTTTATAAAAGCACACTAAAAATTTGATAATCGCAGAATCTTTATCACTAACATGAAGCTTATGCAACTACCTTTTTATGAGGTTATTTAAACACATTGATCACATAAACTTTTCCATACAGGCTTATAAGTTTATCAATTTATTCTATCCTTCTTTATTCAGAAAGCTTTTATTATTCGATTTATAGTTCAGGGAGTAGATTTAAATAAGTTATTATAAAGTGGTTGAGTGTGCAGACTAAGAATTCAAATGAATTTAATGAATTGATTCAATTATCATTCAGAGATATTTTAAAGAAAGAATCTGGCAAAATAAGGATTTTAGTATTAGGGAGCGGATTTGGCGGAATGTCATTCGTTAAGTCTTTAGGTAAGAAAGTAGCTTCTAGCAAAATTAATGGAACTGTTGAGACGATCTTAGTAACAAGGAGAGCCTATCATTTATTCACGCCTTTGTTATACCAAGTATCTTCAGGATTAGTTAATGAATATCATATTCTAGACCCGATTCATAATAGAGACTACAATTACAAGGTTATTGAAGCAGAAATATTGGATCTTGATTTGCCAAATAATAAAGTTATTACAGATGTTGGAGAAATAGAATACGATTACCTTATTATCGCTTTAGGTTCAGTTAGCAACGATTTTGGAATTAAAGGCGTTAATGAGTATGCAATATCATTGAAGACTCCTCAGGATGCAGTTAAAATTAGAAATAAAATTTTGGATTCTTTTGAAAAAGCTAATCTGCTAGAGAATAGAAATCCTTTAAGGAGAGCTTTGTTAACATTTGTTATTGTTGGAGGGGGAGCTACAGGTGTCGAGCTAGCAGGAACAATTAGAGATTATGTTAAAATGATATGTAAAAAATATTATAATATTGAATTTAATGAAACAAAAGTAATTTTGCTCGAAGCTACAAATAGATTACTTCCAATGGCGAGCGAAAAATTATCCAAAAAGTGCAAGGAGGATCTTGAAAAATGTGGAATAAAGATTATGCTTAATGCAAAGGTTTTAAGCGTAGAAAAAGACGGAATTTTGTTATCTAACGGAGAAAGAATAGAAACATTCAATGTTTTTTGGACGGCAGGAGTAAAACCAAACCCAATTATAGAAAAACTCCCTGAAGAACTTGTTCCTAAGAAAAAAGGAAAGATTATAGTTAAAGAAGACTTAAGACTTATAGGCTTTTCCAACGTTTTCGCAATAGGAGATTGTGCTTATATTGTAGATTATAAAACGAATAAGATTGTCCCTGCTTTGGCAGCTAGTGCTGTGCAGGAAGGAAAGTATCTTAGCAAAATTCTAATAGACGAAATAAATGGAAAAAAAGAACACAAACCTTTCACCTATAAAGATTTAGGCTTAATGCTCTCATTAGGAAGATTTAGCGGCTTGGTTGAATTTCCAAATGGAATAATAATTTCGGGATTTTTTGGCTGGCTTATTTGGAGAATGGTTCATTTAGTGAAAATATCCACCATGAGAAACAGAATTGGAGTTATGTTCGATTGGACAATGTCTCTGTTAAAAAGAAGAATTATAACAAGATCCGATTAATTTCCTTTATCATTATAAATTTTTATAAAAATAGGAAATAATACGCTTAATAATATAGAAAGTATAAAAAATGTATATATATCAAAAAACATAACAATTAATCCTCCTAAAATTCCTCCAAAGCTTCTAAAAATCCCTATCAGAAAATTCATGTTCGAAACGAAAGTCGCCCTTTCGTATACTTCACTTATTTGAGCAGAATATGAATATAAAGGAATCCATATGAAGAGCCAGAAAGGCAATGAATACAAAAACGCGAAGATAAATTGATTAGGATAAAATAATAAAGTAAGATAGTAAATCGGATAATATATACTTCCTACAAGCAAAGTTTTTTTAACCCCTATTTTATCTACGATTTTTCCCACGTATATTGATGCGATAACGCTTGTCAATGTAGATGTAAAATTTACAATGCCCCAATCCAATACATTTCCATTCAAAAAGTAAACATAGTAAGCAGGAACTATTGAAAAGAAAAGCGCAGGAACGATCACCATAGATGAATAGATTAAACTTGATAGCTTTGAGCTAAATAATGCCTTGATAATACTCATTTTTTTAGGATTTTTAACGTAGATCCTTTCCTCTTTAACCCTTAAGAAAACAATAGAAATTACTATTCCTGCCAAACTAAAAATTATCGTTGTTGATTCGAAACCAAAGTAGCTTATTATCAAACCAAAGAGTAAGCTTCCAAATAGATAGCCTAGGTTAATGAAAATATAAAACTTGCTTACCGAACTTCCTACGTTTTTATTCCTCTCTGTTTCGTAGGAAATAAATAAAGGTTGACCTACTTGAAGTAAAGCTGAGGCTATTATCAAAATAGGTAACACAAAATCTTTCAAAGAAATTGATAATAACATCAGCAAAGATCCTAGCAATATGAAAATATTTGAATATTTGATTCTAAAACCAGTCTTATCAGATAGAGGGCTTATGAAAATTGGGGCAATGCCTATAGAAAAAGCTGATGCTGCATAAATAAGTGCTGTAGCAATTATTCCACCAAATTTATAAACATAAACTGATAAGAAAATTAATGGGTATGTTACGAGAACACCATAAATTCCATACAATAAATACAAACTATATTCTTTAATTATGTTAGTTTTAAATGTTAAAC
>AQVQ01000034.1 GCA_000375685.1 crenarchaeote SCGC AAA261-N23 | reverse complement strand
CATCAATAATAATATAATATGGTATCAAAGCAACCAAGGAAACAAAGGGCAACTATTTATAAAAGATTTACCAACAAGGATTATAACAAACTTTTGCATGCACACTTAAGTGAAGAATTGAGAGAAAAATATAAAATTAGATCTACAAGGGTAAGGAAGAATGATGTTGTGAGGGTTATGCGGGGCGAGTATAAAGGAATTGAAGGGAAAGTTGCTAAAGTCAATCCAAAGAAAGGCTTCGTCTATATTGAAGGATTGACGAGGAAAACCATAAGGGGTAGACCTGTAATGATACCAATTCACGCATCTAAAGTTCTTTTGGTTAAATTAGATTTGAGTGATAAGTATAGAGTAGAAAAATTAGAATCAAAGGTTAAATAACTGTGTGCGGACACATTAAAAGATTAGCATCTCCATATTTTTGGCCGATATTAAAAAAGGAGAATAAATGGGCAGTTAAACCAATACCTGGACCCCATCCCAAGGAATATTCTATTCCATTGGCTTATATATTGCGCGATTTATTTGGCTATGCTTCCAATATGAAGGAAGTTAAGTACATATTAGCTAATGGTTGGGTAAAAAGAGATAAAAAAGTAGTTAGAGATCATCGTTTCCCAATAGGTTTTATGGACGTTCTAGAATTATCTAAAGATAAATTTTGCTATCGGATGTTACCTTATAAAGGTTATCCTCTTGTCGTTGCAAAAATTACTGAGGAAGAATCCTATTTTAAAGCCTGCAAAATTATAAATAAAACTTCTGTAAAAGGCAACAAAATTCAAGTGACTTTGCATGATGGGAGAAATTTATTGATAGATTCTTCTGATTCTAACAAGTTTAAAGTAAATGATACGGTTGTAATAGGGTTGCCAGATCAAGAAATTAAAGATGTTATAAAGTTTGAAGTAGGCAAATACTGTTTGATATACAGAGGCGAGAATGCAGGGGAACATGGTATATTGAAAAAAATAGAAGAGGCACTCCCTAGAAAAAATAGCATAATTACAATCGAAAATGAAAAAGGTTTTACAATTAAAACAAATATACGCTATGGTATTTGTATAGGCTATGAAAAGCCTATATTGAAATTGATAAGTAGTGAAGAAGATTATATAAAGCCTAGGATCTATTCTAAAATGAGGTTCTTGTAATATGAGTTCACAGCAGGTAATTGACAAAGGCGAAGAAAAAACCATATCACAAAACCCTATGAAAACGATCAAGATAGGTTCGGTAGTATTAAACATGTCAGTAGGAGCTGCTGAGGATAGATTAAATAGAGCTATAACTGTTTTAACTAGATTAACAGGACAAAAACCAGCAATAAGAAGAGCGAAGAAAACAATAAAGGAATTTAAAATAAGAAAAAATGAACCTATAGCATGTATGGTCACTGTTCGTGGAAAAAAGGCTGAAGAATTATTGAATAGACTTTTTGAAGCTGTAAATCGTAGAATAAAATCTTCATATTTTACTCAGTTCGGCAATTTTAGCTTTGGAATTAAAGAATACATAGACATACCGGGAATGTCTTATGATCCATCAATAGGAATATTGGGAATGGACGTTGCAGTTAATCTACATAGGCCTGGCTATCGTGTAAAATATAGAAGAAAGAAATCAAAAATTGGTAAAGATCATTTAATAACTAAAGAGGAGGCTATTGAATTTATTAAAAACAAATTCAATGTGGTGGTGGAATAATGGGTGGACCTAAACCAAAAGAAAGGAAGTTCGGGAAAATAACGCATAGGTGCAAAAGGTGCGGAACAACTGATGGTGTAATAAGAAAATATGGGCTTATCTATTGCAGGAGATGTTTTAGAGAAATAGCTCCTTTAATGGGTTTTAAGAAATACGAATAAAATTTTATATAAGGAAGTTGATATAAAATAACCTATCAAATTCATGAATTTACTCGCCAATGTCTTAAGTGCTATTAATAATGCTGAAGGTAGAGGTAAAAAGGAGTGTTTAATATATCCTTCATCAAAGTTTGTGGCATCTGTTTTAAGGGTTATGCAGAAACATGCGTACATAGGGGAATTTGAAATAATAGATGATGGAAGAGGCGGAAAATTTAGGATTCAGTTATTGGGCAGAATAAATAAATGTGGGATAATTAAACCAAGAATAGGAGTTAGCTATAAAGATTTCTTTAAATACGAAAGCAAATACTTACCTAGCAGAGAATTAGGAATACTTATTGTTACAACACCAAAAGGTATAATGAGCAGTAGAGAGGCAGCTTCACAAAAAATAGGAGGCATTCTTTTGGCCTATGTCTATTAACAATTTACTATATGTTTATAAGGAAGAAGTGGATATTCCAAAGGACGTCAGTTTAGAAGTTGATGAAAATTATCTATTAAAAATTAAAGGTCCTTTGGGAGAAATAACAAAGGATTTTTCACCATTAAAACTTTCGTTATCAAAAAACTCATATAGTATATATTCTGAAGGTTCTAAAGTTATTGTAGAGACTTACATTAAAGGTAGAAGGGGATTATCTTTGTGTAGGACTCTTGCTTCAAAAATAAGAAACTGTTTAAAGGGCGTGATAAAGGGTTATACTTATAAATTAAAAATAATTTATTCACATTTCCCGATAACTGTAAAAGTGAAGGACGATAGTGTAATTATAGAGAATTTTATAGGAGAAAGGGGTCCAAGAATTGTCAAAATAGTTGGAAAGTATACTAAGGTAAAAGTTGAAGGGGAAGATATAATAGTAACAGGAATTGATAAGGATGAAGTTAGCCAGACTGCTGCAAATATTCAGCAAGCTACAAAAATAAAAAGGAGAGATCCCAGGAAATTTCTAGACGGTATCTATATATATTATCGAGAGAAATGAGCGAAAGAGAATTAAAAATATGGAAAGAACAAAAAAGTAAAATGCCGAAGTTTATAAGAAGCGATTCTTGGAAAGTAAAAAGATTAGAGGACAGTGGCTGGAGAAGACCTAAAGGTGTTGATAATAAAATGAGATTGAAGAGAAAAGGATGGCCAGTTTTAGTCAGCATAGGCTATAGGAAAATAAAAAAGGTTAGAGGATTGCATCCGTCAGGGCTAAAAGAGGTATTAATACATAATCCTAGCGAAGTTGCTGGATTAGATCCTGAAAAGGTAATTGTTAGGATTGCATCATCAGTTGGTAAATTAAAAAAGGATTAAAATAATAGAGGAGTGCAATAAATTAGGTATTAAAGTCGCTAATCCCAAAATATGAGCTTAGAATACGTTAAAAGACTTGCTGCAGAGGTTGCAGGGGTAGGCAAGAGTAGAATCTACATTGATCCAAAGGAGTATGAAACACTTTCTACTTTAATATCTAAAGAAGAAGTTAGAAAGTTTATAAAACAAGGGATAATTAAGATTCTTCCAAAGAAAGGAATAACTAATAGGAAAAAGTTAAGAAAGAGAAAAAGAGGAGAAGGTAGCATAAAAGGCAAAAGGATAAAAATAAAGAAAAAAGAGTATGTAATAAGAGTAAGATCTTTAAGAGCGTTTGCTAGAAAACTTTACCTTAAAAAACTCATTGATGCTAAGACTTACAGAACAATAAGGAACTACATAAAAGCAGGCGTTATTGATTCCAAAGCTAAAATTAAATCTTTTATTCCTCAACGTTAAAATGGTAAAAATTCTTAAGTTTAAAAGGCGATTAAAAAATTTAACCAACTATTATAAAAGAAAAGTTTATATTGAATCTGGCAAAATTAGATTAGTCGTTCGTATCTCTAATAAGCATGTTGTGGCTCAATTAATTAAAGCTGAAATTAAAGGAGATGTTTGCCTTTCTTCTGTGCATTCTTCACAACTCAAGGAGTTTGGTTGGATATTTTCTTCCAAAAATCTGCCTGCTTGCTACATATTAGGCTATATGCTTGGTAAAAAAGCTTTAGAAAAGGGAATAAAGGAAGCAGTGCTTGATATCGGTCTTAAAAAGCCTACTAAAGGTGCAAGGATATTTGCCGTCGCAAAGGGCGCTATAGACGCAGGTATGAATATTCCTGTCGGTGAAGAAGTAATACCTGATGAGAAAAGGTTAAAGGGTTTTCATGTTGTAGAGTATTTTAATAAAATAAAAGGAACCGATATAGCAAAATTCCAGTTTTCAAGGTATAAATTAATAGAAGAAAAATTATTAAACTTACCTCAGATAGTTGAAGATATAATTGAAAAGTTAAAAACTTTGCGTTAAAATGTCAGCTACAGAAAGTTGGGAACCTAAAACACAGGTAGGTAAAATGGTAAAAGAGGGTATGATAACGTCCATTGACCAGATTTTTGTAAACAACCTTAGGATACAAGAGCCAGAGATTGTTGATGCCTTATTGCCTAATTTACAATCCGTAGTTCTTTATTCACGACCTGTTCAAAAACAAACAGCTTCTGGCGAAATGACAAGGTTTGAAAGCTTAGTAGTGGTAGGTGATAAAAATGGTCATTTGGGTGTGGGTTTGGGAAAGGCTCCTCAAACTAGAATAGCCATAGAAAAGGCAACTGTAGAGGCTAAACTTAATTTAGTTCCTGTTTTTAGAGGATGTGGAAGCTGGGAATGCTCGTGTGGTAAGCCTCACAGTGTGCCTTATGTAGCATTAGGAAAGATGGGATCTGTTAGAATAAAAATAATGCCTGCACCATTAGGATTAGGACTTGTTGCAGGAGATTTAATTAAACCTATCTTTATGTTAGCAGGTATAAGTGATATTTGGACTTGGACAAAGGGAGAAACAAGGAATAGAATAAATTTTGCTTTGAGTGCATTTGATGCTTTAAAGAAGTTATATAAGTTTACTACTTTCTAATATGGTGACAATCTTCGCAATAGTAAGGGTTAGAAGTTTAATCGATAGAAATCCTAAAATTAAGCTTACTGCACGATTTCTAAGATTAACAAGAACTAATAGTTGCTCTATATATCCTGAATCCCCCTATCTTAAAGGCATGCTTGAGGTAATTTCTACAATTGCAACTTTTGGAGAAATAAGAAAAGAAACACTAGTAGAACTTTTAAAAAAGAGAGGAAGAATTGCGGGGAATAAACCCTTAACTTTAGAAATAATAAATAAATATGGCTATACAAGTTTTGAGCAAATAGCTGATGAAGTATTCAAAACTGGTAAGTTGCCAAGTTTTATTAAGCCAATTTTTAGGTTAAGTCCTCCTAGAAAAGGGTTTAAAAATTCTTTAAAGAAATCCTTTGCGGAAGGTGGAGAATTGGGTTATAGAGGAGATTACATTAATGAATTAATTTTAAAGATGCTCTAAGATATATTATTTAGGAATGACTGTACGTAAAGAAAGGAAATCGAGAAAACTCAGAGGTTATAGATCACATGGCTATGGTAGAGTGGGGCAACATAGAAAAAGCGGTAGTAAAGGCGGTGTGGGAAATGCGGGGCGCAAATCTGGTAAACATAAATATTCATGGGTTTTAAGATATGCTCCTGATTATTTTGGTAAGCATGGTTTCAATAATCCAAATCCAAGATTACCTGTCACAATTGATCTGTTAGAAATTTCACATTTAGCAGAAAAGCTAATAAGTGAAGACAAACTACCTAAAAAAGGCGATTATTATGAATTTGATATTACGAAATATGGTTATGACAAAGTCTTGTCTGGGGGAATGTTAAATCGAAAATTAGTAATTATTGCTAGAGAATTTAGCAAAAAAGCTGAAGAATATATACTATATGAGTTTTTTGATAACGAAAGTTTTAATGGTGAAAAATCCTTTGTTATTTCTCCCAGCTGAAGAAAAAATTAAGGAAGCTGGCTCAATACCTTTAATTAAAAATGCCAGTTCTTGAAGCACTAAGACCTATTTTTAGTATTCTTCCTGAAGTACCCAAGCCTAAAAGGACTGTTTCTTTTAGGGAAAAGCTTCTTTGGACAACAATAGTATTAACAATTTATTTAGTTTTTACGGAAGTACCTCTTTATCCATTAGCCAAAGTATCGAATGCTCAAAACTACAATCCTCTTTTTTCGATAATATTTGCTACTAGATTTGGAACCTTAGCTCATTTAGGTGTAGGTCCTATAGTTACAGCTGGCTTAATTATGCAATTACTGGTAGGTTCAAAAATAATAAATTTGGATTTAACGGACAAATCGCATCGTGCTTTATTTACAGGTACTCAAAAATTTTTGGCCATAGTATTTACTTTATTTGAGAGTATTGTTTTCATAGCTAGTGGTCTTTTACCAGTTAGTAATTTAGCACAAGCTGTATTGATTATTTTACAGTTGTTTTTTGTAGGAATAATTATAATATTAATGGATGAACTTTTGCAAAAAGGATGGGGATTTGGAAGTGGCATAAGCCTTTTCATATTAACAGGGGTCGCCTTACAAGTATTCAGTTCGCTTTTTAGTCCAATAGCCGTAGCTCCTGATCAATTTTTTGGACTTATACCGAATATTATTCTAGTTGCATCGGGTGGAGGTAATTTTTGGTATCTATTATTGGGCAACCCCAATTTTGCTTCTTCTCCTTCAATTCTTGGATTGATTTCAATGATCGTGGTTTTGATATTACTCGTTTATCTTCAATCTGTTAAGGTTGAAATTCCTGTAGCTTATCCAAAATACGGAGGAGTAAAAGCCAAAATACCTCTTCAACTTCTTTATGTATCAAACGTTCCAGTAATATTAGCGGCAGCGCTTGTAGCCAATCTTCTATTTGTGACCCAACTTATTTGGAGCAGATATAACATAAACGGAACAAATCCTATTTTGTCGGCTTTAGGATATTTCAAATACGTTCAATCAGGCACCTCCTCTACTCCTGTGCCAGCGGGCGGTTTAATTTATTATTTAACTCCTCCCCAAAATTTCTATCAAGCAATGTTAGATCCTGTTCGTGCAATTGTGTATGTCATAATTTTCAGCTTACTTTGTATACTCTTTTCATACGCCTGGGTTGAAACTTCGGGAATGAATGCAGAAGAGCAAGCAAAAAAGATGGTTAGCTCAGGATTGCAGGTTCCAGGGTTTAGGCAAAGCAATTTAGTTATGGCTAGCATACTCAAAAGATATATCCCAACATTAACATGGTTTAGCGGATTGTTGGTAGGATTGTTGGCAAGTGTTTCTGATATTTTTGGAGTAATAGGCACTGGTATAGGCTTGTTGCTAGCTATAGGCATAATATACCAATATTATATGATATTAGTTCAACAAAGACTAGAGGAAGAATTCCCATCGATTGCTAGATTCCTAGAAGGAAAATGATGAACTATGTTTTTTTCTTGGATTTAAATGTAAGTGAACCTATAATTGCAAACTTATTGATATTACTTTTATCTATACCTGCTCCTCTCATATCAGCCTTGGTAAGTAGGATTTTAATTTCGAGATCGTTTGGAATTGAAAGGTATAAACAAGTAATGAGAGAGATTAGAGAATTTGATAGGGAATACATGAAAGCTCTAAGAGAAAAAGATAACAATAAAATAGAGAGAATGAAAAAGAAAAAACCATACATTGACAAAATGAGAGCAAGTACATTTAGAATTAGCATGCTTAATACGATAATTTTATTTCCTCCCTTCTTACTTTTTTACTTTTGGCTTATATCGGTATTTGATAACATGAATGTAGCTTATTTCCCTCTTTTAGGTAGTTCATTTTATCTTCAGTCATACATCTGGTATGTAATTTGTTCCTTTATGATGAGTTTACTTATAAATAGGGCCATAGGAATTATTCAATATTAATTATGCCAAAACCCTCATTAAGAAGGAAGCCTATAAGGCTGGTAAAAACACCTAGCGGTAAGCATGTAATAAGGAAGATTGAAAAGAAAAGGAATAAAGATAAGTGTGCAATTTGTAAAGGATATCTTCATGGCACCTATCACGGAAAGGTTCGACTATCTAAATCTTCAAGAAGACCTAAGAGGATTTTTGGAGGTTACATATGTTCAAGTTGCCTACAAAAATTGATTGAAACAAAAATTATTTCAGAAATAAAGATTTGAAAAAGATTATTATAGCGATAAGTGGCTTACCGGGCTCTGGTAAATCTACTTACGCAAAATTAATTGCAGAATATTTTAACTTAAGATTAGTATCCGTAGGAAGCTTGTTTAGAAAGATTGCTGAAAAACATGGTTTGAATTTGGCAAGTTTTCATAAACTTGCTGAATCAAATCATGAATTTGACTTAGAAGTGGACAACATTGCCAGAGAGGAAGCTAAAAAGGGAAATGTTGTGGTTGAAGGACATTTAGCGTGTTGGACGCTCAAGGATATAGCAGATTTAAAAATTTTTCTTCACGCTCCTTTAGAAGAAAGAATTAAAAGAATAATGAAAAGGGATAGCATATCATATGAGGAAGCAAAAAAGGATATTCTATTCAGGGAGGAAAGTAATAGGAGGCGTTTTAAGGAGATCTATAATTATGATATCGAATTATTGAAGGACGTTGATGTTCTACTTAATACCTCATTATTTGATGTTCAGAATACTTTTAAAATACTTATATGTATTATAGAATCATATCTTTCAATTAGTAATGTCGCCAATAACTATAGGAAAGTTAGCAGTTAAATTAAAGGGAAGAGATGCAGGAAGAAAATGTGTAATAGTAAACATAATAGATAAGAATTTTGTTCTAGTTACAGGTCCCAAGAATATAACTGGTGTGAGAAGAAGGAAGGTCAACATCGACCATCTTTTAATTCTCCCTCAACAAATAAAGATAAACAAAAACGCATCGGACGAGGAGGTCATAAAAGCTATAGAAGAAGCACAATTAATGGATTTTATGAAAGAGGGAATTAAATAATGAATCGATCCCTCATATACAGAGAACGGGATTATAAAATAAAGCTTTTCATAAAACCTTATTATAAAAGAAATCTAAATGAACATTTAAATCTCTCATTTTGTCTTCTTGATAAGCCTAAAGGACCTACAAGTCATGAAGTTGCTGCTTGGATAAAAAGAATGATTAACGTTCCAACAGCACACAGCGGGACTCTAGGCATTTGGGAGAAATCCCGCTGTGTCTGGATTGCTTATAATTCTCCTTGGTAAAACAAGAAAAGTAAGTCATCTAGTATCAAATTTCGATAAAGTTTAACAGGAGGCAAATCAACCCTAAATGTTGCATGCATATCTCTAGCTGGATGATCTTGGGGGACAAAGAGAACATCGAAATTCCAAAATTCAGGCAATATATAAGGACCCTCAGCTTCTTCAAAACCCATTTCAAGCAGTATTTTCTTAACCTCTTCCAAGAATTTCATATAAATATGTGAACGGCCAAAATATAACTTAGGCGGTAAAGCCTCTAAATTATAGGGCTTAAGAATATATTCTTTCCATCTGCCTGTAATTATGTCCTCACTCGTTAATTTTGATTTTTCTTCTACTACAAGAATATTTCCTGCAATAAATTCAACCTTAAAACTTTCTGAAGCTTTGATAAAAACTTTTTTAACTGATTTTAATTCCACCAAATTTCTTCTTAAAAGTTCATTAATGTCTTGTGTTAATTCTTTAACTTCAATTTCATTTTTCTCATATAGTTCTTTGAGTTTATTTTCTAAACTTAGATCTAAATTAGAAGAAAGTTTAAGAATACCATTGCTATATGTCAAAAGTTTCCTTCTGAAAGCGTTAGTCAACGCGATCTTTAAAGTTTTGTCATCAAAAAATTCTTTCAGGTTTTCAATTTTAATTTCTCCTTTTTGCTGAAGTATCTTCACAAGCCTACTTTCAGGAAGACCGTTTCTAGCGTAATCCTTTCCCTCCTCATTAAGTTTCACTTTGAATAAATTTTCTTCTTTGAGCTCTATCCATCCTTTTTGTTTATACACCTCAATTTTTGAAAATAAACTACTCAATGGGATATTAAGCGATTTCGATAATTCCTCCATTTCAAAAAATTTATCTATTATTAATGATAAAATTTCAAAATCTGATTTACTTAATTTAATTTTATTCATCTTTGTATTTAATTTCAACTAAGTTGGCTAATATATTTCCATCGGGATCTATTTCACCACATCTTACTCTTGAACTTCTAATATAGCGACCGTCTTTAGCTTTAACCATCTTAACTACATGAATTCTTAGAGGTTCCAGATTGTTTCTTTTTCTTATCATATTAATTTCAATAGCCCTAGGTAATGTTTCCTCAGTTACTACTATATCTGTCAAATGATTTTCATGAATTGAAGGACCGTAAGGATCATTTATCGGAACAATTTTGACATTTATTTTATCCTTTTTAATTTTATTCAAAAAATTTAGCACAGATTTTTTCCTTGTTTCGAAATCTTCTATCATATCAGATAATAATTTCCTTTTTACGGCTTCATCGGTTACGAGACCAATTTCAATATTTGAGGCAATCGAATATGCCTTTCTTAATAATAATCGATGACCTTTGTGAAGTTGCGTGAATGTTCCTCCTAATACTACAGTTTTAGACTCTTCTTCCCCTTCTTCCACCTGGCTTCCTTGTTGTATCATGGGGCAATGGTGTTACATCTTCAATCCTTCCTATCATCAACCCTGCACGTGCCAGAGCCCTTATCGCTGCATTTGCTCCTGGTCCAGGAGTTTTTTGATGATGACCACCTGGGGCTCTTACTTTTATATGAACACCTACGATGTTTTTCTCCATACATGCCTGCGCTGCTTTAAAAGCGGCTAACATAGCTGCATAGGGAGTTTTCTTCTCTCTATCAGCTTTTACCACATTACCAGCAGATGACCAAGATATTAAGTGCGCTCCTGAAAGATCCGTTATATAAATTAGTGTGTTATTTCGTGATGAGTATATATGTGCTATCCCCCAAAGTCCTTTCTTTTCGCTCATCTTATTCTTATTTTATCTTCTTCATCTTTTTTAACCAAATAACTTGGGCTTGCTATTATTCTATCGCCTACGATTACCTTCCTATGGGCTATAATTTGCCTCGCATGATACAAAGATTGTGCTAATTTTTTCTCGTATAAAATTGTCTGTAATCTACGCTTTAATATGTCCTCAACAGTCAAAGCTAATATATCATCAACTTTACCGCCATCCATTATCAAACCATACCTCTTTAATAAATTCATTAGATTCTTTTCTTCCTCTTCCCTTTCTTGACCAGTCAAAGCTAGCAGTTTTCTTGCTCTAGCTCTTATCCTTCTTAAGATAGTATAAGCTTTCCATAATTCCCTTTTGTTTCTTAATCCATACTTGCCCAATAGTACTATTTCTTGTGCTAAAACTTCCTTCCTCCACGGATGTCTGGGTGATTCCCAAGTTTTCTTAAACCTTCTCATTGTTCAGCTTTCTTAGTTACACCCACCGTTAATCCTGTTCTCCCTGTTGTTCTAGTCGATTGGCCTCTAACTTTCAATCCTGCAGCATGCCTAATTCCTTTCCAAGACTTCATTGCTTTCATTTTCTCTATATCTTCCCTTACTTTTAAAATCAAATCAGATTCGATGAAATGAAGGTGCTTACCAGTTTCAGGATCTTTTGGTCTATTTAAAAACCAAGAAGGAACTTTCTCATTTAAGCTTAAAATACAATTTTCAATGCTTTTTATCTCTTCATCTGATAATGAACCAAGTCTTCTATAAGGATCAATATTGGTCAATCTACATATCGCTATCGCAGTATTAAAACCAATCCCCTTTATCTTTTGTAAAGCGTAATGGACTTGATCAAATCCACTAAGATCTCTATTTGCCAACCTAACTACATGTTTAAAGCTACTTTGCATGATATAATGAAATAAGGTAACTTGCTTAAAAGCCTTTTTTTGAATAAATCAATATTTGGTAGTTTTATTATTTATAATTAAAAGCCGGGATGGCCTAGCCTGGTAGGGCGCAGGCTTGCTAAGCCTGTGGGGTTTTTCCCCGCGTGGGTTCGAATCCCACTCCCGGCGAAAATCAGTAGGACATTATTACCCTATCTACTTTGGCAACGATCCCTCTTTTCATCTCCTTTATTTTGGATGCATCTATATTAGATTTTGCTATTGCTATCAATTCGTTTTTTTCTGTGTTCACCGTTGCAAATGAATTCTCTTTAAGGTCGCTAGTTACTGCTATTACAGCAGGAGCTGCGATGTAAGAACCGTGGATTATAGAGTAAATCGCTGTGTCTTTTACGTAAATTTTAGGTAGAAAATCTAAAAGATCTTCTATAGGCAAAGTAAAAGTTCTAAGATGTTGTTCATCGTTATTATTCTTCCATAACATGTAGGCTCCTATTAATTCATGTAAAGTAACAACTCTTTCATCATCCTCACTGAAAGGTCCTATTTTAATTCTTCTTAGTTCAGTCATATGAGCGCCACAGCCTAGTATTTCCCCTATATCAAAACATAGCTTTCTAATATAGGTTCCTGCTTGTACGTGCGCCTTGAATAAAATATTTCTACCTTCTATGTCTAATATTTCTAATGAATAAATTTTTCTTATCCTTGGAACCTTCTTAACTGCAGCTCGAACAGGGGGTTTCTGGTATATATCTCCTATGAATTTATTAAAAATTCTCCTGATTTCCTCCTCTGGAACCTGGCCATGTAATTGCATTTCGCATATATAAACTTTATCGAAATTTGATACTAGATGACTTACTTTTCTTGT
>AQVQ01000033.1 GCA_000375685.1 crenarchaeote SCGC AAA261-N23 | reverse complement strand
ACATATTGTAACAGCTTCAACTTCTTTTAATTTTAAAATTTTCTCATAAGAAGAGAACCATTTTATACCATATTTCTCTCCAACTTCTCTTGCTGCGCTTTCATTAACGTCCGCGACGGCTATAAGATTTGCATTTTCCAATTCCTTGAGTACCCTTACATGATTCTTCCCCCAATAACCGCAACCTATTACTGCTACTCCTAATTTACGCATTATAAATATTATTTAAATATTAAAAAATGTTTGTTATTTAAAATTTATTTTTTAGAAGCGTATTTTGAAGGATTCGCTTTGAATTCGTTTAGACAATCTTCACAGCAGAAGTAATATGTCTTTCCTTCATATTGAATTTTGTATTCTGTATTTTCAGGTACCATCATTCCGCATACAACATCTTTTGGCATGAGAGAATTATGATCCACAATCTTAAAAGTCTTTTCTAAATTTTTATATATTTAAGTATGAAAAATATTTCATTTAAATTTTAGAGCTCTTTATTATTTTATTTTGCTAAATTATTTTCTTAACAATTTTTCCCTTTGTTGAAGGAATTATTTTAAGCTTTCCTTTAAAGTCTTTCTCCAGTTCCTTTCCTTCAAAATATCTGTCCAAAAATACAGCTAATGCTGCAATTTCAGAGTGGGGCTGATTTCCTATTGCTACATTATAATCACTGAGTAGAAACGCTTCCTTCGGAACTTTTTCTGCACCAACTATTATCATTAAATCCCTATCTTTGCTTTTTTCCCTTACTTCATTAATAATATCATTTATGTTTATTCCATACATGGTCAAATGTACTACAATATTGCCTCTTTTCTTCCAATCCTTTACAACTTCCTTCCATTTATCTCCTATCTCTTCAATGCTAAAATCACCACCCCACATTTCATTTACTTTCCTTATTTTCTCTTTAATGTCTTCTTCTATATTGCTTATTAACATCTTATTTGCTCCAAAGCTTCTAGCAACTAAAGCTAGATGTGTAGTAACTCTATAATCTCTCACAAATCTATGACCCAATCTTAAGACTATAATCATAGAGTCATTTGTTTAATTAGTTCTTGGAATATTTATGAAATACAACTATTTAAGTTAAATTTTGCCAAAATTTTTCGGTTACCATAAATAAAAAATTGACAAAGCTTGCTTAAAATAGATTAGAGAAAAAAGTTAAATGAATTTAGCTTTAAACTCACTTTCTCAAACATTTTTATATTTCGATTTAAAAAAGAAGAATATTTAAGCAGAATTGTACTATTCTTTTAGCTAAAAAAGACGAAATACAAATGAATTCCAATAAAATCTGGATTTGGCTGTTAATTGATGTATACTTGCCTTCAGTTATCGCAGCTATTAGCAGAGGAATTCTCATCACAGTTATACCTCTTTATTTGATATCGATTGGCTTTAGTCCTATACAGGTTGGTATTGGTACCTCTGCTATTTCTATAGGGACACTAATATTTGATCTTCCAGGTGGAATAACGTTAAGAAAAATGAATGAAAGAAACTTAATGAGATTATCCTTGGCTATTATAACAGTTTCAGCATTTGTTATGTATTTATATCTTAACAGCGCTTCAGTTATTTTGTTTGCAATATTATTCGGAGGAGGTAGAAGTCTTTGGCTACTTTCAAGAAGGTATGTTATTTCATACTATCTTGATTATTCAATGAGGGGGAGCTTCTTCTTTTGTAGGCGCTTCAGAAAGAATTGGAACATTTATAGGTCCTGCTATTGTTGCAGCCTTGATTGAAGTAACTAGTTATAGGCAAGTTTTCTTCATTTCTTTCCTCATTTCCTTGATTGCTACTCTTGTAAATATAATCCCAGATATTAAGAGATTTAATCTTCCTAAACTAGATGTAAAGGAAGTATTAACATCTTCTAAGAACTTCAATCTAAGTAAAGGATACTTAACATCTTTGTCAGCTATTCAGTTTTTCGTTCAGGGGATAAGGTCAAGCAGACTAATTTTGCTTCCTCTCATTGGAAAGGACTTGCTTAATTTATCTGATAGCACGGTGGGAATTGCTCTAAGTATAGCGGGAGCTTTAGATGTTATTGGTTCTTATCCTGCTGGAATCATAATGGACAAAAAGGGAAGAAGCATAAATGGTCTCATAAGCTTTGGAATATTAACAGCAGGCTTCATTTCATTAGCTCTATCATTCAATTACCTATCTTTCTATGTTGCCTCTACTATAATTGGTCTTGGAAACGGTTTTGGTGCTGGTTTATTGATTACCGTTGGAAGTGATATAGGATTTAGTTTAGGGAAGAAAGAAGGAACAGTCTTTTTAGCTACGTGGCAATTTACAGGAGATGCAGGATCAGCCTCATTTCCTACAATTATAGGAGGAATAGCTGAAGTAGTTCCTTTAACTTTACTAACGGCTTTAATTGGAATATCATCAGCAGCTTTAGCAATATCAAGTAATAAAGTGCTAAAGAGGATTGATTCAATTATTTTTGGAAGATGATCTCCTTACCGTTTTAAAAGAATGAGATTCTCAATGGTTGCAAAAAACTACCTATAGATAATTACTTCATCGACTACCTTTTCTATTTCTTCAATTTTATCAGTTATGAATTTATCAAAACTAACAATAACAAAATCTAAGCCCAATTCTTTTGCGTAATTGTAAGCCTCCATGAGCTCTTCCTTTGTAGGATATCTGGCAATTTCTTTATATCTTATATCGAATTTAGTTGAGTAAGGATTGCAGAAGTTATCAGGATGATATTGATACATTACGTTTACCAATGCATCAGGCATGTTATCCTTAATCCATTTTAAAACGGGCTTTGTACAGCATTCAACATGATTTGGCATAACTAAATGTCTAATTAGAAAATCTTCCCCCCATTCATAAATTAGCCTATGATTTTTGGTAACCGTTTCGAAATAACATGGAGTTCTGGATAATTTAATAGCACACTTATCAGAGCCAAACTTAAAGTCAGGGAGCCAAATATCTATTATTTCTCTCAATATTTTCATTGCTTTATCGCTCATGAAAAAGTTTGAATTCCAAAGTATGGGAACATTAAACTCTCCTTCGTAGTTAGCTTCTTCATAATTAAATTTGTATGTATAATAATCTGAATAAGCATTCAATATGTATCCATAATCTTTCTTTTCAAATTTAGCATAGCCTAACAAGGAAATCGCTTCAACTATCGTATGCAAATGAATTGTAGGTTCTCCTCCTACTAAATTGATATTATGAACTCCCTCCAATCTCAATTGTTGCATCATCAATGCAAGAAGCTTTGGTGTTATTGGAATACCGTTAAGTTTATCTGTGCTAATATCTCCGTTCTGGCAAAACGCGCATCGCATATTACAACTTGTAAAGAAAATTGTTCCTGAACCTTTTGTTCCTCTAATTGGTAACTCCTCACCTCTATGATGGAAATAGCTACTCACTCTTGAAACTACATCAAGTTGACAAGTTCCAAACTTATCTCCTTTTGTTCTATCAACTTTGCAATGCCATCTACAAAATTCACAACTTCTAAGCATTCTTTTTACCAACTCAACCTTAAGGTCTAAGAAATTCGGACTTTGAATAGAAAAGTCTTTTAAATTCACTTCATCTTTCTTTATTTTTTCAAAAAATTTCGAAAAATCTTCTGACAATCTTTCATGTTCATTCCAAAGTTCACTATCAGAAGACTCTTTTAAATTCGTTTCGCATTTAATTCTTCTGCATATTAAATACTTTGCAGGCTTTTTATTCAAAGATACTTGATAATACCAATTTAGCTTTTTTCTTATGTTTTCATGAGTCCAAATCCAAAGATTTTCAAAATATTTCACTTCGAAATAATTTAGGAAAAAATTTTAAATAAATTTTAAATGAATTTTATCGAAAATTGAATATTTCCATGAAACTAAATATTTCTATGTTCTTGCTTCTTTTTCTCTTCATGATTTTATTATATTCTCGCTATTTATTATTTCAGCTCCATAAATTATTCTTAAGTATTCCAATCCTTCTATATGATCTTTTTCGGAAAAGCTATCTACACAGTCTTCGGGGATCTTAATTTTGTATCCTCTAAAATAAGCATCAGTAGCTGTGTGTCTATAGCAAATATTTGTATGAAGCCCGGTTATTATAACAGTCTTAACGTTAAGTTGCCTTAATAAAAGATCCAATCCTGTTTCATGAAATGCACTATAAGTCCTTTTCTTAAGAACGAAATCCTTTTCTGTCGGTGCAATTTCATCAATCGTCTTCGTATCCTCTGTGCCTTTCATTACATGAGGACCCCAAATGGATTATTATGTTAATAAACAATATTGAGAAAAAATTAGGAAAAAATTGCTGAGACGATGGCTTGTTATACAGTCAGTCATAATTTTTTCTAAAGCTTTTTACTTTTGTAGATACTACTTATCATGATGAGGCTTTTAAGAGGCTATCCTTCCACAACGATGGATGATTATCAGCTTAATACTATAAATATTCTTAAGCATTCACAAAGAAATTTTCAGGAAAGAGAAATAACGTGTAGAAATAATGATGGAAAGATTCTAAGAACAAATTATGAAGATACATTTATAAGAGTTTCAAAAATAGCCAATGCTTTGGAAGAGCTGGGAATAAAACCAGGAGACAGGGTCGGCGTTCTAGATTGGAATACTTATAATTATTATTGTCTGTTCTTTGCGATATCCGGAATAGGTGCTACTTTGGTTGAATTAAACTTAAGGTTGCATCCAAATGAAATTTCTTATGTAGCAAACCATAGTAAAGTAAAATGGATATTCGTTGATGAAAGCTTGCTTAGCTTAGCAGAGATCATAATGAACAATGTAAAAGTCAAGAATTTTGTAGTAATTTCTGAAAGTAATAAGTTTGAAACAAAGCTGGAAAATACAGTTTCATTTTATGAATTAATAGAGAAACAGAAAGAAACCTATGACTTTCCTATGATAGATGAAAGAACAGCATGTGTAGCTACATATAGCTCAGGAACAACTGGTTCTCCTAAGGGCGTATATTTTTCACATAGAGCAATAGTTTTACACGCTTTATCTCAAGCTGTTGCCCTAAATTTAAAGTCTGAAGATGCTGCTTTATTTCTTGTTCCGATGTTTCATATACACAGTTGGAACATGCCTTATTCTTCTACTTTAGCTGGTGCTAAACTAGTTTTCCCTGGAAAATATTCTATCAATGAACCGGAACCTATTATTAATTTAATTTTAAATGAAGGTGTTACACTATTCAATGCAGCACCTACTGTCCTAAATTCACTAATAAATTATCTTGAAAACTAGAATAAGCAAATTATTCTAAATTCAAAGGTTACATGTGGGGGTTCTGAACCACCTTTGGCTTTGATGAAAAGGGCAAAGAAATTTGGAATAGAAGTAATCCATGCCTATGGTTGTACTGAAACAGATGCCGCTACATGGTTTGAAATTACCTATCCTGAGCTTCGGAGAAAACTCTCTGAAGAAGAAATTTGGAATCTTAAAAAAATGCAAGGACTGCCTATATTTGGTATTGAATATAAAATCATTGATGAAAATGGCAATGAACTTCCAAAGGATTCAAAATCTGTAGGAGAAATAATAATGAGAGGCAATTTTGTTGCTAACAGCTATTATAACAGTCCTGCAACGGTGGAATCTTTCATAGAATATGAGCTAGATAGATGGTGGAAAAGCGGGGATGCTGCTTATGCAACTTATAGGAACTTCATCAAAATCGTAGATAGGTTTAAGGATTTAATTAAAAGCGGAGGAGAATGGATATCTTCAGTGGATATGGAGAATCATTTAATGTCACATCCTGCTGTTCTCGAGGCTGCTGTAGTGGGTATTCAGCAAGAGAAGTTGGAGAGAAATATGGTATAAAATGGTTCTCTTCTTATGAGAAAATTTTAAAATTAAAAGAAGTTGAAGCTGTTACAATATGTACACCAACTGAAACACATAAAGCAATTGCACTAAGAGCTATGGAAGAAGGAAAACATGTTTTGGTTGAAAAGCCAATGACAAATACTGTAGAAGAAGCCAAATTGTTGGTGGAAAAATCAAAGCAAAAAGATGTTTTTTTAACAGTAGGCTTCATAGAAAGATTTAATCCTGCCGTAATTGAAGCAAGAAGACTTGTAAAAGAAGGTAAAATCGGAGAGGTAATCCTCGCACATGCAAGAAGGGTTAGTAGAAGAGCTGAAAGAATTAAAGATATTGGAGTAATTAAGGATTTAGGAATTCATGATATCGATGTAATCTTAATGTTATTTGAAGATAATGTTGAAGAAGTTTATGCAATTGCAGGAAACATAGAGTTTGTTTACGAAGACTATGCAAATATAATTATGAAATTTAGTAAAAAAAGAAGTGCTTTTGTTGAAACAAATTGGCTTACCCCAAGAAAAGTAAGAAGATTAATCCTTACAGGAACTGAGGGATTAATTAACGTCGAATATATTTCCCAAGAAATAACCATTGAGAACAAGAAAGGAATTTACCAACCCTTTTTAGAATATCAAGAACCTTTGAAGTTAGAATTGAAGAATTTCGTTGGCTCTATTTTAGAAGATAAGGAACCTAAACCTAATGGAGAGGATGGGATAAAAGCTCTAATGATTTGCGATGCTGCAATCAAATCTTCAAAAGAAGGAAAACCCATAAGGATTGTTATTTGATCTTTTAATTCTTATTAAACAAAAAGAATACTATTCTTTTTTTAGTCTTCTATAAAAGCAAGAAAAGTTTCCTGTATGACATGCGGGCCCTAAAGGTTTAACTATATATATAATTGAATCATTATCGCAATCCACTCTTATCTCAATTATCTTCTGATAGTTTCCTGATGTTTCTCCCTTAAGCCAAATCTTTCCTCTTGAACGGCTCCAATAATGCGCGAGACCTGTTTCGATGGTTTTTTCCAATGCTTCTTTATTTACATAAGCAAGCATTAGAATATCCTTAGTTTCATAATCTTGCGTAACGACAGGAATTAGCCCATTTCCTTTGCTGAAATTAAGTTCTTTAATATCGACCTGCTCAAAACTATTCATACTAATCTCACCTTAATTCCTTTCAAATATAAAAATTCTTTAATTTGCTTTATCGTAAAATCTCCATAATGAAAAACAGAAGCAGCTAAAGTTGCATCAGCATTGCCAAAATAAAAAGCCTGATAAAAGTGATCCAAAGATCCAACACCTCCGCTTGCGATCACTGGAATTTTTACACTGGATGTTACTAATTTAAGAAGATCGAGATCATATCCCATTCTAGTTCCATCTCGATCGATAGAAGTTAATAGTAATTCTCCTGATCCCAAAGCTTCTGCTTTCTTTGCCCATTCAACAACATCAGTTTCTGTAGCAACCTTTCCTGAGTGAGTAAAAACTTCATAGCCAGATCTTGTATTAAAAGTTCTTTTGGCATCTATTGCAACCACGACGCATTGACTTCCAAACTTATCAGCAAGCGTTGAGATTATTTCAGGATTTTCAAAGGCAGCAGTATTTATTGATATTTTGTCAGCACCGCTTCTTAACAATTGAAAAGCATCTTCAACATTTCTTATACCACCTCCTACTGTAAATGGAATATCTATTTTGCTTGCTACTTTTTCAACCACCTCAATTAAAGTTTTCCTCTTTTCGATTGTAGCAGTGATATCTAAAAATACAATCTCATCAGCTCCATCATCTCTATATTTAATAGCCATTTCTACGGGATCGCCAACATCTCTTAAGTCGCCAAATCTTTTTCCCTTAACTACTCTGCCTTTATCTACATCTAAACAAGGAATAATTCTTTTAGCTAAGCCCATTTTTGAAGCTGAATATATCTTCTTTTTTTATTTTCCCTTCATATATTGCTCTTCCTATTATGATTCCGCGAAAACCAAAATTCTTTGCTTTTATTAGGTCTTCTAAGCTTTTTGTTCCTCCCGCAAGGTAAATATTACTTATATAAGCTTTACTCAGACTTGTTAATTCTGTGAAATCAAGGCCTTCTAAGGTACCGTCGTAAACGATGTTAGTTAACATGAAAAGTCTAAAGCCTTTATCCCAAAATTTTGAAATTGCTTCATTCAAGTTTAATTCCAATTCTTTTTTCCATCCTTCAATGCTTACCTTTCCCTTTTTATAATCTATTGCAACAACTATCCTCTTTTCTCCTAGTTTCAAAAGTTCATTATAATCTACTTCTTTGGTATAAAGCAATGTTCCAATAACAACTCTATTTGCAAACTTTAGAACTTCTTTTGCTTTTTCAATACTCCTTATTCCTCCTGCAACTTGTATAGGAATCTTTACATTCTTCGATATTTCATGAATCACTTCTAGATTATTTCCTTCGCCAAGAGCCGCATCTAAGTCAACAATATGCAGACCGTCTATGCCGTAATCTTGTAATTTCAAAGCAGTTTCCAAAGGAGATTCACCGTAAAAAATAGCATTCTCAGGCATACCTTTTATCAATCTTACAACTTTACCTTTTATCAGATCTATTGAGGCATAGATTTCCATTTACTTCTTTAAATATTCAATAAAATTATTCAAAATTCTTTGTCCTGTTATTCCAGATTTCTCAGGATGAAACTGTGTTCCAAACAAGTTCTTAAATTCTATAACAGAAGGAAATTCTATGCCGTAATCAGTAACCCCCTTTATAATTTCATCGTTTTTTGGCAAAGGATAGTAAGAATGAGCAAAATATGCCCAGGCTTCCGAATTCAAATCTTTAAGTAGAGTGCTTGATCTTACTTTCTTTATTGAATTCCATCCCATATGCGGAACCTTTAAATTAACTTTGAATTTAACAACTTTCCCATCAAGAAAGGCTAGACCTTTTCCAAAACCTTCTTCACTCTCTTCGAAAAACAACTGAAGACCTAAACAAATTCCAAATATTGGTATGTTGCTTTCGCAGGCTTTCAGTAAATTCTCTTTAAATTTTAACATAATTTGAGATGCTGAGGTAAAATTTCCCACACCTGGTAAAATCACTGCATCAAGACTTTCAATTTCCTTTGGATTTCCAATGATTTTTGTATTAATGTTTAACCTTTTTAATGCATGAATCAAACTGAATATGTTACTTGCCCCATAGTCAATGATCCCGAATATCATTTATCTTGTATTTCTTCTAAAGGCATTACCAATTGGGGCTCATAGAGAACCAATCCTTGTGCAAGCTTTCTTAATCTAGGAAGTATTTTTAAATATTCGCTTCTTTCAATTACGGTATTAACAGCATACCAGCCTTTCTTTGAAAGAGGACTTATTGTTGGAGATTTAAGTGCAGGAAGTGTTCTTAAAAGTTCTTCTAAGTTTTCTTCTTTTACATTTACGAATATATGATACTTCTTTTTGCTCTCTATTACTCCTTTGAATTGCGCCACTATATCGTAAATTTTCTCTTTCTTTGCTTCATCCTTTAACGATTGAATATTTGCAATTAAGATTGCACTGGATTTTATTATAACATCTATAGCTTTTAGATTATTTTGCTCCAAAGTTGTACCTGTTTCTGAAATGTCTGCAATTGCATCAGCTTCATCCGGGGGTTTTGCTTCTGTTGCACCAAACGATAAATATATTTGAACTTTATCATTTTCTCCTATTTTCCACCAAGGAGTTACTATTGTAGGCTTCATCTCTCCATAAAGCCTTTTATAAATTTCAAGCGAAGAAATATACCTTGATACCAATCTAGGATATTCGGTAGATATCCTTAAAACTTTCTTGGAATCAAAGTATTGTTTTATTAGCTCATCTGTAGAATTAACGTTTAAGGTTTTTGGTACAGCAATTACCAGATTAACTCTACCATACTCAAGATTTAATAGAATTTTTACATTCGCTTCTGTTTCTTCAACCCAATCTATTCCAGTTATACCTATATCGTACAACCCTTCAGAAACATAGATCGGAATTTCCTGTGGTCTAAGTATTTTTAAAGCCAGATCTGGATCATTTGTTGTAGGCCTGTAACTTCTTTCTTTACCGTATATTTCGAACATTGCCCTCTCAAGGAAATCAAAAGTTGCCTTTTCTAGGGATCCTTTAGGTATAGCAAATTTTAGTTTATACATTTTTCAACAAAGTTTTCAATAATTTCTCAAACAGATTTGCTGCTATATTTTGTGTTTTTAGTATACTAACACTGTATATGAATCAAACCACCTACCATGTTAATTTTTCTGTTAATTTTTTTAGTATATAAACTTTACTATATACCCTTAACTCCTGGTGTTGTACCTTTTCTGTATTCGTTTATTTCAAAACACATTCTAATGGCCTCTCCTAAAGCTCTAAAAACTGATTCCCATATGTGGTGAGGATCCGTTCCTTCAATAACTATTGCGTGTAATGTGCACTTAGCACCATTTGAAAAACCGCTCAAAAAGTTTTCAAGATCTTTGCTAAGCATATCTTCTACTTTTTCAAACCTCTCATTAGCTAAATTTCTGAACTTAAGCATAGGACGTCCTTCAAAGCTTATGAAAACGCTGGCTTCTGCTTCATCTAAAATTCCGAAACTATATCCGCTACCGTTTATTCCTTTTGGAATGTTTTCTTGAATAAGTTTTAGGAAAGCCCTTCCAATAGCTATTCCTGCATCCTCCGAAACTACATGCATTAAATTGTATCCTCCTTCTAAAGAAACATCAACTGCAATATTGAAACCCGATCGCCATGCGATAGTTTCGATCATGTGATTAAGGAAATTCAAAGGCGTCTTTATTTTCTTCTTTAGTTCAGGATCCCTTTCTCCTTTGCTTATTGAAACTATAACTTGGGATTCCCGAGTTTTTCTAATTAAGGTAACACCCTTATCTGACGAATTGATTATGTTAAATCCTTCTTCATCAAGCTTTAAATCATCTATGATAACCCTTTCTGTTGCGGACAAAGCGTGCGCAATAAAACCCTCACTTCTTGCAAATTTTTCAATGAAATCTTTGTAATATCTTAGTCCTTCTGAAGAAAGGAAAATTATGGAAGACCTTTTCTGAAAATCCCTAACACTCAATGCTGACATACTTTTCGCAAATCCTAGTGTTGGCAAAACAGAGTTAGGACCTGCTATATAATTTGCAGCGGAAATTGGAGTATTAGGACCTATAAGTATCTCACCTGCATTTTTAATTTTAGGCAAAAAACTGAAAGCGTCTTTAACATCTAGAACTAAATGTTCAGGAGCAAAATCATTGCAAAATGAAATTGCATCATCTAATTTTTTGAAGATAATCGCACCACCTAGTCCATTCAAAACTTCCTTTATGAAAATCTTTCTTGGCTCATCTATTTTTTCTAAATAATTCGTTACTTCTTCTTTTACCTTTAAAGCAAGATCATAAGAATTGGTTAAAAGCAATGAGATAGAATCCGGTCCATGTTCAGCTTCATTCATCAAATCCAAAGCAACATTCTTAGGAACTTGGTTCTCATCAGCAATTACTACTGCTTCACTTGGTCCTGCAACTATTCCTATATCTATGTATTTTGATAATAACTGCTTTGCCAAAGTAACATAGAGACTTCCTGGTCCTAATATTTTTGATACTTTTTCAATACTTTCAGTTCCAAAAGCTAACGCAGCAATAGCCTGTGCACCACCAAGTTTTAAGACTCTTTTTATACCAAGCTTTTTGCATACATAAAGTACAGAAGGATCTACCTTACCGTTTGAATCAGGAGGGGTAACAACTGTTATTCTTTCAACCTTAGCAACAGTTGCTGGAACACAGAGCATTATAGCTACCGAAGGGAATGTTCCTTTACCTCTTGGAACATATAGTCCAACAGAATCAATAGGCGTTATTTTTTCTCCAGCTATAATTCCGTGTTTAAAAGATTGAAGCCAAATATCCGTTGAAACTTGCGCTAAATGAAAATTTCTTACATTCTCGATAGATAAATCCAGCACTTCTTTAATCTCATTACTAAGCTTGATTTCAGCTTCATTGAACTCTGATTCGCTAACGTAAAAACCTGTTTTACTTAGATCGCATTTATCAAATTCTTTTGTAATCCTTACTAAAGCTTCATCTCCATTTGTTCTTACATCCTCAATTATTTTTCTTACTCTGTTTTCAATTTCAGGATTTTCACGAAACTTTCTGTTCAATAAGTTATTCAATTCCTCTTTTGTTACATCCTCAATTTTTCTAATTTTCATTGCATATTTAATGTAAATTGAAAATAAAAGAAATACATTGTTTTACAAAAAGAAATCAATCTTTATTATGAGGTATCTCAATCCTGAGTAATATATCAAATAATTTTTCAAGAATTCAATCCGATTTATACTGATTAGAAATTATTACATTAATGATAGTCTCATTATTTAGAGCACGCATGAATAATTATTTTTATAAAATTTTTAGGAAAAATCAGCAAGCTTCTCCTAAGCTCGATTGATATCTTTTCTAGAGCAGTGAGGAGCTCAGTGTATTAATTATTTTCGCAACAGTATCAATATCCATTGTAGCTTTAAGAACTATCATTCTTTCCATATCAAATCTATCTCTTCCATACCCTTAGGTTTCAAGACATTAGTTAGCCAATCTCCAGGTTTAACCCATGGAAGAACATAATCTTTCTCTCTATCTAGCGTAATATCAATTAATACGGGTTCATTAGTTCTTATCGCCCTTCTAATTAGCATCTCAATTGCCTCATAATTGTCTGGCTTATAGGCTTCTATATCGTATGCGTTAGCTATTTTGATAAAATCCGGCCGTTCTGTAAATTCCGTTTCAATTACCCTCTTAGAATACATAAACATTTGCCATTGCTTAACCAACATTAGAGCTCTATTATCAAAAATTACTATTATTATCGGTAAATTATAATCTCTTATTAAAGATAAATTGTTCATAGTC
>AQVQ01000032.1 GCA_000375685.1 crenarchaeote SCGC AAA261-N23 | reverse complement strand
CAATAGTTACGTTACTAGACAGCTTTACACTAACACATTCTGTGTGCCCATCTCTTACATTAACCCTGTTACAATGTGCACTTATAGCGATATTTACCATTACATTATTTCCGTAAATCCATGAATTAGCAAAAGCATACTTTCCACCAACATAGGCTGTTCCATTAAATGTGCCACCCAACCATGTCCAACTAGTCCAAGTATTAGGAGCATATACTATGCTTATTATAGGTTGTGGTTTACCTGTTGAATTATTTATGAATGAGATATTTGGAGATATTTGACCGTTAACCTCAAAAGCATAAGCAAATAATGGTTTTAAAGTTGAATTTGGTGGCGAAGCAATATTTGAAACAGAAAACAATACCAAAGTGAAATTAAAAGTCGTTAAATTACCCTGCGGGGTTTCAGCTTCGGTACCTGAAGGCACTATAGCGATTAAGTTTCCCACTCTCAATACTGCAGGATGCCCATTGCTAATTATAGCTGAAGCTTGCCCTGCTACAGTAAATAGTGGAGTCGCAGGTTTCGAAACGCTCTGATAGCTTGAAAGATAGCTTTGGTACTGCATGTAAAAATAGCCGGTTGTGAAACCAAGAATCACAACCAGAACTGCTAATCCAATTGAGACATATGTCCATCTATTCATAATGCTTATTAGTTTGAATTAAGTAAATTTAAAGATTTGCCCAAATTTATACCAATTTTATACCAAATTAAACGATAAATACTGAATTATGTTAACTTAACCGATGTCGCCTGACAATACAGAGTTAATAATAGAATAAACTAGGTTTTTCTCGATTAAGAATAAAAATTAAAATTAAAAATCGTATAATCTAATTTGTAATATATGTGATTTTTATTAAAATAAGATGAAAAATAATCTTATTATAAGATAAAGTAAAAAGTCAATATTAAAATTAAACTATTATTCTTAAAAATTTAAATATGGTTACATAAAGTATATTATTGAATTGTTTTAGGTAAATAACACTTTAACTCTTATTTTACCTTTAAAATGGGGTTTGTTCTTAACTAATGATGAATTCTAATATTCGGGTAAATGTTAGAGACCTTGTTTTAGATTATTTAATATTTTATATCTAACCACTGCTTTCCTGAAATGTAATTGGTTTTCGCTCAATGCTAATATCTTTACTAATAGGTACAACAGTTGCAATCATTTCAAATAAATTGGAACATTAAAGAATTTTTGTTATCGATTTACATGACAAAGAATAAGCATTTCATGTCAAAATTTTATAAGTATAGCCATCCAGAAATTATCAAAAGTAAAGATTTAAATATTAGCATCATCCTAATACTACTAGGATAATGCTAAAAATTAAAAGAGAAGAGTTAATAATTGCATTAATAATTTCTGTTGCATTAATTGTAGCAATACTTTCTCTGCCAGAGATATTATTACCTATTGCAAAATACATACTTGAAAGCTTAGGTGCCTATTGGTTTGTAGCAATTGGACTAATAGGAATGATACATGGTTTAAAACCTGATGAACACACATGGCCTATTACGATTTCTTATGGTTTAATGCAAAGAAAATTGAAAGGAGCTTTATTATCCACTGCAGTATTTGCTGGAGCATTAACCGTTGTATGGACTGCTTTGAGTGCATTAACAGGTGATGTATTCTCTTTCTTTACAAGCAACAATCTGGATACATATGTAGATATTATAGTAGGAGTTACCATGATATCCGTTGCTTTAGCTTTACTAATTCATAGAAAAGAAGATAAAAAAGAAAAAACTGCCGACTATAAAGTTATTTGGGTACATGGTTTAGCAGCCGCATTCGGTGGAGATTTTATAGTTGTGTTAATACTTACTGTCGCAACGGTTACTTTCTTACCTTCAATGTTTAGTTTCTTAGTAGGCTTGTTATTCGGATTAGGATCATGGATAGCCCAAAGTTTAGTGGTAGCTTTAACTTACAAAGGAGTAGTTAGAGTTGTTCAAGATACTTCAATAATGATAAGAGCAGGAAGACTTTCTTTGCTTTTCCTAGGAACATTCATGATAATGTTAGGATTATTTGCAAGTTAGTTAATCCTTCCAATACAGATTTATTAGGATAAGATTTGCTATTTGATGAATGAAGTTACAATCGAAGCTAAGAATTTAACTAAGTCCTATAGAAAATTATTAGCTGTAGATAACGTTTCTTTTAAAATTTATAAAGAGGAATTTTTTTAGTAGGCCCAAACAGTGCAGGTAAAACTATTATCGTAGATATTTTAGATTGTCTAAGGAAACCGACAAATGGTTTTGCAAAAGTATTATGTTACAAAATTATTACTCAAGAAAAAGTTTTAAATAAGTTTAAAAATTGAATATGCAATGATTAAAAGATTAACTCAAGTTCTCTACATCTCATTTTCGGCTTTCTTTGCAGATCTTGGTTATCAAGCCGCCATATCTGTATTCCCTATATATCTCGTTTACATTCTAGGTGCCCCCATAGTCTTGTATGGTTTTGCAGAAGCAATTAACTATGGTATTGGAGCCTTTTTTTGGATTTGTAGGCGGCGTTCTTGCGGATAAATATGGATCAAAAAAGATGTCTATTTTGGGAAATGCTTTAATTCCATTAATGTCATTGATAGTTTCGACAGAAAACTACTACATTGCGATAGTTTTATTTTCTTGGGGATGGTGGATGCGTAATTTAAGGACACCACCTCGAAGAGCCTTGCTTACAGAAGTAACTGAAGAAAATGAAAGACAGGAGGCCTACGGAATACTTCATGCGTTAGATATAGCTGGAGCATCGATTGCTGTTGGATACATCACGATAGTTTTCTATTTAAACCTTAATCTTAAGGTATTTATGCTAACAACTGTTATCCCTTTAACAGTTAGCACTTTACTGCTTTTTTTTCGTAAAGCCTATTTTTTCAAAGACTAAAATTGCACTAAGAAAACCTAATATAAAACTTTTCAGTGGGATAATGATAGCAACTGCTTTGTTTGGTTTTGGATACTTTTCCTTTGGTTTTCCCATAATAACAGTAACAGAAAGAACGAATCAGCCTTACCTAGGAACATTAGCGTATTTGTTCTTCCTTTTAGTATCATCCTTAACTGGATATGTGTTCGGAAGATTAAAATTAAATGAGATTACACTGCTAGCTATTGGTTATTTGGTAGCTGCAATAGGAAGCCTATTCTTCCAACTATTCTCTGAATTATTCATGTTATTTATTGCTTCAGCTTTCCTTGGAATTGCTGTAGGAATTGTTGAAACTCTCGAACCTACGATAGTTTCAAAGATATACCCGCAGGAGGGTCAAGGTATGGGTATGTTATCTGCATTTAGGAGTGTAGGATTCTTCACAGGAAATCTGGTCATGGGAATTCTGTATGGATTAAACTTTGCCTATTGGTATGCTTTTTTGGTTTCCATCATAGCCGCAGTAGTTGTCTTAATTTCTTCAAGGTGATAATGCAATAGTTTTTTATATCACAGCTAATCTATACTTATATGAAAATTTATGTTACGTTAATCGTATTAATTTTTTTAGCGTTGTTTTTATTCCATTCTACAAACAGTTTTGCTTTAAATAGTCATGAGAATCTTATAGTAAGCAAGAACCAAAATATTCAAAATTATTACAACTTGAATTTTAGCAAAGAATATTTACCTTCAAATGAACAACAAAATGTTTCTATTATAAAATCTTTTGAAGGAATACATTATGGTAATAATGGACCTTATGTTAATAATTGGGTGCCGCCTGATACTCAGATAGCTGTAAGTGATAAATACATTGTCGAACTAGTAAATGTAATTGGCGCAGTTTGGTATAAGAATGGAACATTTTTAAATTACATTTCTTTGTATTCTTTATTCAATGTTCCAGCTACCGAAGATATTGGTGATCCAAGAATAATTTATGATAATAGCAGTGGTAGATTCTTTGCTTCTGTATATGATATAAACGCAGTATTGGTAGCAGTTTCAACTTCTAATAATCCTAACGGTCAATGGTTCAATTATAAATTTTATACCACTAATAATTATTTTCCTGATCAGCCCTACATAGGAGTAAACGATAATTTCCTTGTAGTAACAGCTAATGATTTTAATGGTCAAAACTTTGTATATTCTCAATACTGGATTGCCAACAAATCACAAATGATAAAGGGAGAGGCTGTTAACATATATTCCTCAACCGATTCATCAGCTGCTTCAATAAGACCAGTGTTGCACTTAACAAGCAGTAAAACATTCTACATGGTATCCACCCAAACAATAGCACCAAACTTGATGAAATTATACGAAATAAGTGGCACTCTGCCTAACAGTATCATAGTTAACGCGTCCTATCTAAATATAAATCCATTGCCAAATAATCTCCAACCAGTACCACAGCTGGGATCCTCCAATACCATAGATACAGGAGATAGTAGAGTTCAGGATGCTTTTTATCAAGATGGAAAAATTTGGCTAACAGCAAATGATCAATGCTTACCGCCGGGTGATGTAGCTTTAAGAACGTGTATAAGAGTAATTCAAATAAATGTAACTTCCAGTAGTATATCTCAAGATTACGATGTTTCAATTAAAAACAATTTTTTGTTTTATGGTGCAATAAGATTGATTAGTGGTAACATTCCTCTAGTAGTTTTTGGATATTCATCGCAAAGCAACTATCCAGGAATAATGATATATTATAAAATAGGAAACCAACAGTTCTTAAAAGTTATTAAGAATGGAACGGGACCTGAAACGACAATCTGTAATAACGGAGTTTGTAGATACGGAGATTATTTTAGTGCTGCAATTGACCCTTCAACACCTAATTCTATATGGGTTGCTGGGGAATATGGCAGAGGGAGTATTGGCTGGGGAACTTACATTGCGCAAATTTCACTAGGATTTTATATTGAAGTAAGTTTTTCAGTAATAGGTGGAGGAAAAGGATACTTAAACCCTACTTTAACTTATTACTTCCAATCAGTAAAAAGAACAGTTACGATAACAGAACAGCCAGCAATATATCAAGCAGATCCAGACAGCCCTTGGATGGTAGATAACATTCTTCCTGGATCAAACAAAACAGAAATGTGGGAAACAAATCAAACAACAAGCGGAATTGTGAAGCAAAGTTTGGTGCTAAATTTTGTTTATTACCATCAATACAATGTAAACTTCACTTATACTATTATAGGTGGAGGAAATTACATCGCGCCAGATTTTTCTTTTTATCAATTTGGTAAAAACATTACAGTTAGTGTTTCGAATTGGAAATTTGTAAATACATGGGTTGATGCTGGTTCTAAATATTCTTTCCTGAATCCTTTAAAAGGTTCAAATCAAACGGAAAGGTGGATAAGCTTAAACGCAACAGGATATATAAATAGCCCCGAAACGGTAAACGTAATTTACTATCATCAGTATCTATTTAGCATATCTATAAGTTTTGTAGGAAGTCAAACTAAAAATGCAATTCCATTCAGCTATGTTCAATTTGGAACGAGTACAACAGCTTATATAATCAACAATATAACAAGATGGCTTGATGCAAATTCGCATTGGAATATACCAAATCCTTTACCAGGATCGAATGAAAAAGAAAGATGGTTCAGTTTGCAGAATACAACTGGAGAAGTGGTTCAAAGTATGAAGATTAATTTAGTATACTACCATCAATACTATATAACAATTAAGATTGACCCCAATCAAGCAGGAACTATAAATGTAAAATCAGGCTGGTATAATGAAAACCAAGAAATTCAGATAATAGTGCAAACGGAACCTGGATGGAAATTTATAAATTGGATAGGAGAAGGAGTAGGTTCTTACACAGGTTCTGATGCAAATATAACATTAGTAATTCGAGACGCTATAACCGAAGAGGGAATATTCTATGCGCAAGTAACAATATCGGCTTCGAATGGTTTAACCCTTGTTTATAACGTATTAAACAATACAGGAACGATAAACGAAGGATCCAGTATTACATTGTATTTGCCTGTTAACTCTACTTTAGAAGTCAAAGCAAACTTAAATTCATTTTTATATGGGTTTTCTTCATGGAGCGGAACGATATACAGTACTGATAGCAATTTATCAATTAAAATAAGCGGTCCAACAAAAATATTAGCCAACAGTTCTCTAAACTATACATTAATAGGAGTAATTGTATTGCTTGTTGCTATTGCAATAGTAGCTACGATGTTAGTAATTTCAAGAAGAAAATTAAGAAAGTAGACTAGCTGGCTTGATAAGCTTCTCACCTATGGCATAGAGATAAGATACAAGAGTAATTTGATAAATTACTAGCAATTCATCAAAATTTCTAGGAGCGTATACCAAAACAAAAGGTTGATTGTAAAATCCTATTTCGTATAGAGGATGAAATTCACCCCAACCTTTTTCTATAACCTCCTTAGCCCAGCTAAAAGGCAATATAAGATGCAAGCTTCCATCATCAGGTGGATGAATATGAGCAAATTCCAGTCCTTCGAATAGAATAGATCTCCTAGCCGTCTTCACATTCTCATCTATCCATAAAGCTCTCGAACCCTGTACAGATAATAAACTCATTTCTTCTTTTACATTTGGTAATGAGAAAATCATTTTAGTTAGTCTTTCATATAAATAAGGAGATATGGTATCTGAAATTTGATGATGGGGAAGGGACACTGTGGTTTTAGGTCTTTCACCCTCTCTATAAGGTAATCCTACGGCAACGGGCCAGAATGGATAATTAGTTTCTATTTTCTTCCATCCTTCGCCAGTATTTACCTCCTTTATATCAAGAAATTCAAAATAAGAATTTAGAATTTGTTCTATCTCTTGTTGCAAAACAGATGCGGAAGAACTTTCGTCTTCCCAAGCCACTCTCTTTTCTTTAGTAAATCTAGCTAAAAATAAGCTGTAATGTAGATATTCACCAAAAGGTTTTAGGTTCTTTATTTCATAGGATAAAATTTTAATCCAAAGTTCCTTAAGAAAATCTATCCTTGGTTTACCTACTATTAAATAGGCCGTCATGCAAATAAATTCCTAACTAAATATTTACAGATTATCTATTTGAAATTAAAGCCATAATAAATGTTTACGAAAATAGTATTAAGTAATACGTATTTAGTAAAGTTTACCCCATGATATGCGATAAAAATTTCGAAAAATTTACTAGATTAGTATAAAGTTTATAAACATTATTTCCCAAAACTATCTTTAATGATCGTACTAAAATTCGGGGGAACTTCGGTAGGAAATGCGAAGATGATAAAAGTTGTAGGGGAAATAATAAAATCTGCAATAGAAAGAGAGCCAAAAGTGGTGGTTTCAGCAATGGAAGGCGTAACAGATTATCTAAAGTATTTAGCAAGTTTGGCTTTTTATTCGGAAAATTACAACGAAGTAAAATTAAGCTTGGAAAAGCTTAAGGAAAAACATTCAACAACGATGAAAGAACTAAGCATTGAAGAAGAGCTCTTAGATAATGATTTCAATGAATTGGAATACGTTTTAAAGGGAATATTTTACTTAAAGGAACTTAACCCAAAAATTTTTGATAAAGTAATGTCGTTTGGAGAAGTTTTTTCAAGTAAAATAATAGCTCAGCATTTAAGAAATATTGGAATAAAAGCTAATGCGTACATGGCTTATGATGTAGGTTTCATAACAGATTCCAATTTCGGCAATGCAGAGGTTTTAGAGGAAACAGAAACAAACATAAGAAATGCATTTAAAAACATACATGATGAAGTACCTATTGTAACTGGATACATTGCGAAAAACAAAAAGAATGAAATAACTACGTTAGGTAGAGGAGGAAGCGATTATACTGCTACTATTCTTGCTTCAGCTTTAAATGCAGAAGAAGTCCAAATATGGACAGATGTGGATGGAATTATGACGGCTGACCCAAAAATAGTCAAAAATCCTAAAAGCTTAGAAGTGGTATCATATCAAGAAGCTTCAGAACTTGCATTTTTAGGAGCTAAAGTTTTACATCCTAAAACTATACTGCCTGTTATGAAAAAGAAAATACCTGTGGTAATTTTAAATACTTTCAACAGAAACTTTAAAGGAACAAGAATAGTACATGAAACCGATCAACAAAGAGGGCCAAAGTCTATAGCTTGCAAAAGTGAAATAAAGTTAATTAATGTATACAACCCAAATATGTTTCTTACCTACGGATATCTTTCTAAACTCTTTAAAATATTTGAAGATCACAGGATATCAGTAGATTTAGTATCAACCTCTGAAGTAAACGTTTCATTAACTGTAGATAAATCCTATAATATTGAAGAAACAATTGAAGAACTGAAAAAAATTGGTTATTTAGATTTGAAAGAAAAAATGTCAAGTATATCTTTGGTAGGAGAAGGAATAGCAGGAATACCAGGAATAACCGCAAAGGTATTTTCAGCATTAGGAAATAGATTCAATATAGAAATGATATCTGCAGGAGCATCTAAAGTAAGTTTAAGCTTTGTTGTGAACCAAGAAAACCTAATCGAAGCTGTAAATTTATTACATGATGAATTTTTTGGTGAATAAGTATGGGAAAAATTAAAGCAGGTATTCTTGGGGCAACAGGACTGGTTGGCCAAACATTTATATACTTGCTTAAAGATCATCCATGGTTTGAAATTACTGAAGTGGCAGCCTCTGAGAAGTCATCCCATAAAACCTATTATGAAGCAGTACTAGGAAGATGGCGGTTCAGTTCAGATATACCTGATAATGTAAAAAATCTTGAAGTCAAGGAATGCAAACCTAAATTAGACTGCGATATAGTTTTTTCCGCATTGGATGCTTCAATAGCGAGAGAAATAGAGGAAGATTTTGCAAAGAATGGCTATGGAGTATTAAGCAATGCAAGTAGCCATAGAATGGATGAAGATGTGCCATTAGTTATACCAGAAATAAATCCTGAACATTTAGAACTATTAGATGTACAAAAAAGAAATAGAAAATGGGATGGATTCATTGTAACTAACGCAAATTGTACAACTACACACCTAGTTTTAACACTTAAACCTATTCATGATGAATTCGGTCTGGAGAAAGTTTTTGTTACTTCAATGCAAGCGTTAAGCGGTGCTGGATATCCAGGCGTCGCATCATTAGATATAATAGATAATGTAATTCCTTTTATCAGAAATGAAGAACAAAAAGTTGAAACGGAAACATTAAAGATACTTGGTAAGTTTAAAAACAACAAAATCGAGATGGCAAATATCGCTATAAGTGCACATTGTAACAGGGTTAATGTAAGAGATGGGCACACAGAATGTGTTAGTGTAAAGCTGTCTAGTAACGTAACTATTGATGATCTCATAAATGCCTTTGAACGATTCAATCCTCTAAAAGAATACAAACTTCCAATGGCCCCAAGTAAACCAATAGTTATAAAAAAAGAAGAAGATAGACCACAACCAAGATTGGATAGAGAAATAGAAAAAGGTATGGCTTCAGTTATAGGTAGAATTAGAAAATGTAACGTATTGGATTACAAATACGTTGTGCTAGGACATAATCTGATCAGAGGAGCAGCTGGAGCAGCAATATTGAATGCCGAATATATGTATTATAAAGGGTATTTCAGAGAGTACCTATAAAAATATTTTATTTTTAATTATCTAGCAAATCATGGAAAAAAGCTTAATGTTAAGTGCAAATCTTGATTTGCAACCTAAATATATCATTCAAATTTGTAAACAAGTTGAAGAAAAAGGTTTAAGTGGAATTTGGTTCGGAGAGACCACTTTAAGAGATGCTGGTATATTGGCCACGATTGCCGCTTTGAACACAAGATTTGCACAGATTGGCACTTCAATCGTGAACGTTTATACAAGAAGTCCAGGACAGCTCGCAATGATGGGATGCACATTAAACGAGATATCTGAAGGAAGATTTACGTTAGGATTAGGAGTTAGTACACCGGCAATTGTTTCTAATTGGCACGGCATTGAATATGGAAATCCATTAAAAAGATTGATTGAAACATTAGAAATTTTAAAGTTATACTTTAGCGGTGAAAAGTTTGAATTTAAAGGTAAATATTTTACAATAAAAAAATGCAAGATTAAGATTGAAAAGTAAACCTAAGTTAGCCTTAGCGGCACTTAATAATACAATGATAAAAATTGCTACAAGATATGCGGACAGAATAATACTTAATCTTTATTCAGTTCGATTAATAAAGGAAGCAATCAAAGTTGTTGAAGAAGAATCGAGGAAAATAGGTAAAGTAAGACCAACTCTAAGCGTAATGCTCTACACATACCTATTAGGAACACAGGAAAAAGATTATGAAGCGGCTAAAGAACTTATAGCTTTTTATGGAAGCTCTGAAGCGTATTCCAAATTGTTTTCCAGAGCTGGATTTAAAGAAGAAGCACGAAATATGCTAAGAGCTTGGGAGCTTGGAAATAAAGATATGGTTAAAAAATCCATATCAGATAAAATGATACGAGAATTGCTAGCGTTTGGAGAGAAAAAAGAATTAATAGAGAGAATTAAGCAATACCATGAGAGCGGAGTAGAAGATGTATTCATAGCCCCATTCCCTTTCGGAGATGTTCAATCCAATATTAAAGTGATTTTAGATTCTATTTAGTTAAATTATCTTTATAATTTTTTAACATAAACAGTGTAATTGCAGCTAAGCTAACAGATGGAATGTTACCATTTACGTTTATATGTACTGCTTTACCAAGTTCAAGCTCCTTTTTATTAAAACCTGGTTCTAGACCCCCAAAAACTAGTATAGGTTTTATTCCACCTTTTATTGCTTCGAAAAATTCTTTAAAATTAAATTCCTCCGTTGCGTATTCTTTTGAAATGAAGAAGTAAAGCTCTGAATTGTTGAAAATGCTTTTAATATCAACTAAATCAGGAAGAATTATTAGCCTAATGTTATGCTTTAGAGCATACTTGAATGCCTCAGGTACACCTGTCTGAGCTGCTGCTCCTCCTACCTTAGTTAATAAAACAGTATTGATGTCTAAAGCAGCACATGTAGCCACAAAGTCAACCAATCTTTGATGGCTCAAAACATTGTGGAAAGCAGTGATTATGTTACTCATATTAAGTTTGACCCTTAAGATAGTTGAAACAGTACTCAGCTATGGCTTTTGCTAAAACAGGCGGAACTGCCTCTCCAACCTGATCATACTGTACTTCCTTTCCCCCGTAAAAAATAAAACTGTCGGGAAAACTCATTAATCTTGCATGCTCACGTACAGTTAATAACCTATTTTCTTCAGGATGTATGAACCTACTTTTCCCCATCACGACAGGAGCAGGTTTATCATAATGGAGTCGAATAAAATTCCCCCTAACTCTGTTATCATAACCATAAAATCCAATTAAAGATTGGCCCGTTTTAAGTCTATAGATTTCCTTCATTTTCCTATTGGAAACCGTGATTGGTTCATGATTAGGTATATCATGAACGGAAGAAGGATCTGGCAGATCTCCAATTGCATCCCTAACTGTTTTTCTTACTCTTGATTTTGGTGGATCGATTTTAATATTTGATATAAAGACCCTTTTTCTCATAGAAGGATTTCCATAATCTTCTGCATACAATATATTGAAATAGATTTTTTCATAACCTATTCTCTTAAATTCACGCGAAATTGCTTCTTTTATCAATGGATGCAATATGCCTGCTACGTTTTCCATAACAAAAAATATTGGTTTTAGATCCGCAACCATTCTTATAAAATGCAAAACTAACACACCTCTTGGGTCGGAATAAAGCCTATCTAAAGGATTGCTTTTTATTTTTATGCTTGCCAATGTGAATGCTTCACAAGGAGGGCCTCCAATTATTACATCTATTTCTCCTACTTCCTCTTTAATTTCTTTTGAATGTACTTCTTTTATATCTTTTGCAATCACATGAGATGAACTAAAATTGTTTTGATAAGTTGTATAAACGGGTTTAAAATTCTCAATAGCACATGAAATTTCATAATTTGCTTGCCTAAATCCTTCACTAAATCCTCCGGCCCCGGCAAACAAATCTAATACTTTTAACACAAAATTGATTAAGGCTTTATGTTGCTTATAATCTTTTCAATTTCACTAAAATTCAATTTAATAGGCCTAAATTTCTGTTCTCTTATTCTGTCCAAAATTTTTTCTTCGCTTGCTATCGATTTAAAACATAGATTTTCAACCTTATAGGAAGAAGCGGCAGAAGCAAATGTTAATGAATCATATATATTCAAAGTTTTAAGATAGTAATAATTAAATGAAGCCAAGAATACATCTCCTGCACCCGTTGTGTCCACTATACGATTTGGTTCAAATGAGCTCATATACAATAAGATATCCTTATAGAAAGCTAAACTTCCAACCTTACCCAAAGTTACCAAAATAATTTTACAACCGGATTCAGCTATTTTATTTATAGATTGCTCGAAGCTTTCGTTATTTGACAACGCATAAAGTTCATATAAATCGGCTTTAACAATATTAAAAAGATGCAAATACTTGCTTGACCATTCCCATTGTTTTCTAATTATTAAATTATCTTTAACTGAACGACATAGCCCTTGAACATCCAATGCAAAGTATTCCGAACTATTTCTTAAAAGTTCTATTTGTTTAAAGTCCAGTTCGTTTAATATAGGTAAAAAAGAGATTAATTTGAATTTAGTATTCATTAGAAATGATAAATCCATAATAACGGGCGAGTAATTCAAAACCTCTTGCTTTCTTGTATCATTATATATGTTTCTGAAACGTAATGTTTTTTCCCCTAAAACTTTGATATAGAAATTGTTTATTCCGAAACTGAATAATATAGATTCTAAATCCTTATAAATATCATTACCGACGATAGAGACCAAAAATGGATTCAATTTAAATTTCGCCCATTGTAAACATGAATAAATTACACTTCCTCCTAAACAACTATAACTTTTACCATTTATTACGATCTCATCATTTGAAATTAGGCCTACACAGGCTAAATTATATAATTCCATACAATAATTATTAGTTAGAAGTTATTAAAAGCCGGGATGGCCTAGCCTGGTAGGGCGCAGGCCTGGAGAGCCTGTGGGGTTTTTCCCCGCGTGGGTTCGAATCCCACTCCCGGCGAAAAATATAAAAGAAAATTCAAAGAAATATTATCGGCGACGGTGGTAGGGCTGAGGGGCTCGGCCTCCCTCGCTAACCACAAACGGTCGTTATGGTGGGGCCAGTAACATATGTCGCT
>AQVQ01000031.1 GCA_000375685.1 crenarchaeote SCGC AAA261-N23 | reverse complement strand
ACCTGAAGTTATTACCACAATTGAAATTAAAAACGAGAACAGAAAAGTTGATCTGAAGCTTGTTAATTCGTGTTATAACTTAGTTAAGAATAAGTTCGAATACAATGGCGGTTTTAGAATCAAAATATATTCAGAAATTCCATTTTCAAGAGGACTTAAAAGTAGTAGTGCTGTTGGAAATGCTTTAATTAAAGCTATGACAGATGCAATAGGAATAAAGCTCGGAAATTTCGATATAGCTAGGCTTTGTGTTGAAGCTTGCAAGGCTGCTGGAGTTACTGTTACGGGAGCTTTTGATGATGCATGTGCAACAATTAACGGTGGATTGTTTTTAGTGGATAACTATTCGCTCAGAATTATATCCAGCTATGAAGTTGGTTTGTATAAAGTAATAATTGGTTTTACCGATTCTATAAGGGAAAAAGCTAGCATAAATCCAGATAAATTTAAACTTTTGAGTAATTTAGCATTCTATGCTTGCAAACTTATAATGAAAGGGAAGTGGCTAAACGCAATGAATATAAATGCATTCTTATCGTGTGCAGCTCTTAATGATAGTTTGAAGCCTATAATTCTTGCTATAGAAAGAGGTGCTTTAGCTTCAACCTTATCGGGGACAGGGCCTTCTGTTGTAGCGATATCCGACAATCCAGATCCTATAGCTGAAATATGGAAAGAATTCGGCATGAACGTTATAATAACGGAAACTTTGGGGTCTAAGTCGTGGAATTGATTATAATTCCTCCTGAAAGAGTAGAGGGAGAGATAACACCTCCATCATCAAAAAGTTATACACATAGAGCTGTTTTCCTATCTTTACTTTGCAATGGTACAACTACTATAAATAACCTGCTAATAAGTTCAGATACAAATGCAACTTTAAGAGCTTTCAAGCTATTTGGTGGTAAAATATCTGAAAATAAATTTTTAGGAAAAGGATTACCTTCAAGCACATCTAAAATTATTGACTGTAAAAACTCCGGCACAACTTTAAGAATTGCGTGTTCAGTCGCAGCGCTAGCTAAAGGAATAACAATACTTAGCGGAAGCAAATCCTTGTGTAAAAGGCCTATTTGGCCATTGGAATCTGCTCTTAATAGCTTAGGAATTGAGACAATTTCAAAAGAAGGTTTCCCACCTATCGCTATAAAGGGCGGTAAGATAAAAAACAATGAAGTAAATATTTTAGGTAACATATCTTCGCAGTATATTTCAGGTCTCCTAATTATATCTCCAAAAATTGGCCTTAAAATCAACGTAATAGGCGATCTTGTTTCTGAGACCTACGTAAAACTTACAATTAAAATGATGAATGAATTTTCAGTAGAAGTGAATCATGAAAATAATAGCTTCTATGTTGAAAAGCAAGATTATAAGCCAACTGAAATTAACATTCCTGCAGACTTATCATCAGCCTCATTTTTTATAGCTGCAGGATTGCTCAAAGGTAAAGTAAAACTTTGGAATACTTTCAAAGATCCATATCAGGCCGATAGTGAATTCATTGATATAGTTAAAAGAATGAATGGAAGAATTTACGAGGGTGAAAATTACATTGAAGCCCAAGAATCCAATTTGGAAGCTACAGAAATTAATTGCAAAAATTGTCCAGATTCTGTTCCAATTCTTTCAGTAATCGCAGCTAAAGCAAAAGGAACAACTAGGATAAAAGGAATTGAACATTTAAGATATAAAGAAAGCAATAGAATAGAGACTGTGGCTTTCAATTTGAGAAGATTAGGGGTTGAAGTTAAAACGGATAATGATTACATTGAAATAAAAGGGAAAGAAGAATTCAAAAGTGCTACTTTTCAAAGCTTTGGAGATCATCGTATTGCAATGGCGTTTTCTATAGCTTCACTAGTTGCAAAAGATTCATGTATAATTAAAGGCATCGAATGCATTAAGGATTCATATCCTAATTTCCTTTCAGATCTTTTAAAAGTAGGTGTGAAATACCATGTTGGGTAAACTATTTCAGGTATCTTTTTTTGGAGAAAGCCATGGAAAATGTGTAGGGGTAATTATAGAAGGTTGTCCTCCTGGTATTAAGGTAAGCATCGAAGAAATTAATTCTGAATTGGAAAAAAGAAAGCCAGGAAGTTCAATCTATGTCTCTCCTAGAAAAGAGGAAGACAAGGTAGAAATATTGAGTGGAATATTTAATAACTTTACAACAGGATTCCCTGTTTCTTTAGTAGTATACAACAAGGATGTTGTTTCATCCTTCTATGAAAAAATTCGTAATACTCCAAGACCAAGTCACGCTGATTATGTTGCAACGATTAAATACTTTGGTTATAATGATTACAGGGGCGGTGGCATCTTTTCTGGAAGACTAACTTTACCTATGGTAATAGCTGGTTATTTTGCAAAGAAGATCTTGAACAAATACGGGATAGAAATATATTCTTATTTGAAATCTGTAGGTCCTTATGAATGCAATCCTTCAATTGAGGAAGTTAAGGAGAATACTTATAAAAGTCCTTTAAGATTTCCAGATCTTTCAAAAATCGAAGAAATTGAAAAATATCTTATTGATATAATAAAGGAAGGCGATACAGTAGGGGGAATAATTGAAACAATTGCTCTTAATTTGCCTGTTGGATTAGGAGAGCCTCCAATAGATACTTTAGATGGAGATTTAGCAAAAGCTTTATTTGCAATCCCGGCTGTTAAAGGAGTTGAGTTTGGTTCAGGCTTTAAATTAGCAAAAATGAAAGGAAGCGAAGCAAACGATCCTTACGCAATAAAGGATGGTAAAATTATTAATTTAAAAAACAATTCAGGTGGAATATTGGGAGGAATAAGTAATGGAATGCCTCTTATTCATAGGGTAGTATTAAAGCCTGCATCTTCTATAAGAAAAAAACAAAAAACAGTAGATTTGGAAAAAATGGAGGAAACCGAAATAGTTGTTGAAGGAAGGCATGATCCATGTATAGCAATACGGGCTGTTCCAGTCGTTGAATCTGTAACTGCTATAGTTTTAGCTGATCATCTACTCAGGTGGTTATCTTGGAAGAAACTATTGGAGAAATAAGAAAGAGCATAGACGAGATAGATCAAAAGATAATCGAGCTTCTCAATGAAAGGATTAAACTATGTAAAAGAATTGCCATGATTAAAAGGTCTCAAAGAATTCCTATTAAAGATGAAAAAAGAGAAATGGAAATAATAAATAGAGTAGGGATTTTTTCTGACATTTTTAAGGAAATAATTAAAATTTGTAGAAAATACGAGGAAGAAATTGTTCAAAATGGACAGTGATGATTTTAAGAGGGTAGCCATTATTGGAGGAGCAGGCAGAATGGGTTCGCTTTTTGCAAGATTGCTAAAGCCGTATTATAAAGTAGGCATATACGATTTGGATGAAAATAAATGCAAATTAATTGCTAAAGAGCTCAACATTGATTATTTTTCAAGTCTAAAGGAAGCAATTGAGGCAAGCGAAGTCATAGAAGTAGCCACGCCTCTTTCAAAAACAAGAGATATAATAAAAAGAATAGGTAAGTATAATTGCAAGGATAAGCTTGTGTTTGACATCGCTTCATTCAAATCTGACATAATTTCTGCTTACAAAAATTTTGAAAAAAACAGTAAAATTGTAAGTATTCATCCAATGTTTGGTCCTGGCATAAAGTTTACTAAAAATAAGCCTGTTCTTGTCATTCCACTAGAAGGGCATGAGAATGATGTTAAGTTCGTTAAGGAATTTTTAAAAGAATTAGAGTTTGATTTCATAGAAATTGATCATAAGACTCATGATGAAATAATGTCTCTTTTTATAAGCATGCCCTATTTGATCAGCATATCATATTTAAAGGTTATCAAGAATTATAAGCAATATTTCAAATATGGAGGAGCTTCCTTTAAACTCATGCTTACACTTTCTAACTTAATATTAAATGATTCAGAGGAACAAATAGCAACAATTTGTTCAAATAAGCTTGCAAAGAAGTTTTCTCTAAAATTTAGAAAAGAAATGATGAAACTTACAAATTTAGGCAAAGATAAGATAATGAAAGAAGTAAGGAAAATTAAAAATGATTTTTATAACGAGGATGTCTATAGAAAAGCGTATGATTTCTTTGAAATGCTACATTAAGCCGAACTTTTTAAACATGTATATTGCTGTGGCCACAAGTAATAAGACAAAGAATGAAGCACCAACTAAGAATACTATATCCCCACTTGTTAAATCAACAAAAGCTTTAAGCTTTGCAATGTTTGCGAGGAAAATTTGGATAATCAATAGATAATACATAGTCGTGTTCACCATATTAGGTATTTTATACCTAAGGTTTATTAATTTTATCCTAAACTAAATGAACGCATGAAAGCATTTGTAATAGGAGTAGGCGGCGGAGGTGATGCGGTTTCTTCAGTTCTTGCTTGGCATTATTTAAGGAATAAAGGATATGAAGCAGTTTTAGGATGCGTTACGTGGGAAAGATTTGTTATCGACCCTTTACCTGGTCCTATGTGTGGAGAGGATTTCGTAAATTCAAAGAAAATTAACAACATAATAACTGAGCTTAAAAAGGATTCTTATGCTATAAGAGCAGGTAAAAAGGTTATTCCGCATTTGGTTAGGGTAATTAATATTCTAAACACTGAAGGTTACTCCATATGTTTAAAAAGTTCTCCTAAAGAAATAGCTGAAGGGATAAAGGATTTCAGTATAAGATATAATATCGATACAATATTTGGTGTTGATGCAGGAGGAGATATTTTAGCAAAGGATGCTGAAAAAAATCTATACAGTCCTTTGACAGACTTTATCATGCTAACTGCCTTAGTCGAGTTGAAGAAACATGGTTTCAATGTGCTACTAGGAATTGTCGGAATAGGTTGCGACGGTGAACTGGATCAATATTACTTATTAAAGAGACTCTCTGAAATTGCTAAAATTGGCGGTCTAATAGATATAAAAGGGTATGATAGGGAAATTGCTCCGATAATGGAAAAAATTTTGGAAATTAGCGAAAGCGAAGCTTCAAGAATACCTTTTGAAGCTTTTAAGGGTCTTTATGGAGAGGTAAGCTTAAGGAAAGGTTCAAGAAAAGCATTTGCTTCTCCTTTATCTGCTGTTATGTTCATAGTTGATCCTGAAGTTGTAGCGAAGACTTCGAAAATTTATGAATATATTAAGGATGCTAAAAGCTTTGAGGATGCAAATGATATAATGCACTCTTTAAAATTATACACTGAATATGATTTTGAATTAGATTTGTACAGCAAATATGGTGTAAATACAACTAATATAGGGCTTGAAGATATTCTGGAAATAAGAAAAGAGGGAAGAAAAAAATTATTTTTAGATAATTAAGGTGGATTAACTAGGTGTGCTGGAATTGATAGTACGGCTATTAAAGTTGCCAAAATGCTTCCAATAATTATGAATATCCAGAATAATACGAAAACTGTGTATTCTGCTGGAGAAATGCTCTTGTTGGGATTAGCTACAATGCTTTCAACTATTACAGTAGCGGGATATGCTAATACTCCTGTTAATCCTAGTGTAACGTACATAAGAAACATTATGAATGGTTCCCTTGTTAATTGTATCGCGTATCCTGATGCACCATAATATATCGTAGCAAGGCCAAGCAATAATGCAAAAAATCCTATGAAATGCAGATATCTTGCTTGAGGTTTTCCGCTCTCAAATGTTACAGCGAATGCAAAGGCAATAAGCAATAATCCTAGCAAAGGATACATATCGTAAAATAGTATGTTGTAGGGTCCTGGTAAAGGCCAAACTATCTGACCCCAAATTCCTGTAACGAATATGTATAGTCCTATAGAACCTAAAGGAAAAGCTGCATAACTTAGATCGTCTAGCACTCTAGCTCTTTCTTTTCTGTATCTTAGATATGCTCTTAGGAATGTGTAGACTATTATGTAGTCTGCAAATGCTAATGCTAATAATTGGGCCGTCAATATATCAACGAAGGGCATTTTTACTCACAGGTATCTTTTATTTTTTAACACTTATAAATTTATTGTAAAATAATATATAATGGGTTATCTTTAATTATTTGGTTTTACTCACTTAAATTAACTAATTCTCCGTCAATGCATATTTATACATATTTTGTATTTTATGCATGTAAATGCATACCATATAAAAAAATTTTTATAATGAAAAATTGATTATAAAGTATTAGATGTAACAGATAATTGGACCTTTTCTTTTATGTTCACTTTTTTCTACTTTTTCTTTTACATATTGAATAACATTTAAAGGCACATTCAAGTTATATGCGATCTCTTCATCCTTCATATTAAGATCGAAAATTGCATGCAATATTTTATCCAAGGTTTCATAGGATAGCCCAATTTCATTTTCTACAATATGTCCTGGCCATAGCCTTGGACTGCTAGGTTTTTTAACAATTCTTTGCGGTAAACCCAAATAATTTCCTAGTTGTCTTACTTGGGTTTTGTATAAATCTCCAATCGGTAATAAATCAACTCCTCCATCGCCGTATTTTGTAAAGTATCCTATCAGCAACTCACTTTTATCGCCCGTTCCTAAAACCAATAAGTTCCTATTGTTTGCATAATAATACAAGATTGTCATTCTTATACGAGGTCCTAAATTCCCTGCAACTTTAATATCTTTATATTTCTCAACAAATTCTAAGAAAGTTTGTTTAATTTTATTTATGTAAATTATATTATAGCTTAGATTGTTAACTTCGCAAAGTTCAATTGCATCTTCAATATCTTCTTTTAAAGTTACTCCTTCCTCAGGCATTATGAGAACATGTAATCTGTTTTTATCCAAGGCCTTTAATGCTAAGCTCAATGTAACAGATGAATCTATTCCACCGCTTAAGCCAATAACAAATCCTTCAGCCCAGATTTATTGAAGTTCTCTTTTAAAAATGAAGAAATTTTGATAACAACTTTTTCATAATTTAATGTTGGAAGTTCTATTTCCATATCTTAATTAAAGTATTTTAATTTAATATTTATGAAAATAATGCATGCAAGCCAATTTAATATTTATTGATCTTGATGGGACTATAACTGATGAGGAAGGAAGACTTCCGTTCGAATCTATAGAAGCTATTTACAAATTAAAGAAAATGGACTTTAAAATCTGCATAACCTCGGCTAATTCTTACTGTATCGTGAGAACTCTAAGAAGATACTTTGCAATTACTGATTATATAATAGCTGAAAATGGTGGCGTCATAGACTATGATGGTAATATGATGATTCTAACAGATAGAAAAAACGTTTTAAGAGCTGTAAATGTCATTAAAGCTAAATTTCCAGAATTAAAGGAAAGTTGGACAAATTCAATGAGATTAACAGATTTTGCTTTCATGAGACCTAAGGATAGAGAGATTATTGATAGATTAAAAAAGTTTGTTGAGGAAAACAAACTAGGAGTAAAAATTTACGATTCAGGCTATAGTTTACAGGTAATAAACACTGATATGGATAAAATTGTAGGAATTTCAAAGATTTTAGATTTGACAAAGATACCAAAGGAAAATACGTTTGGTGTAGGAGATAGTGAAAACGATTTAGAAATGCTTAAATTCGTAAACTTTCCTGTAGCTCTTAACAACTCAATAGACGAAATTAAGAGGATAGCTAAGCTTGTAACAAAGGGAAGCTTCTATAAAGGTTTCTTAGAATTTGTAGATTATTTAGAAAAAATATATTACAAAAGCTAGAAATAGGATTTAATGCAAAAAAGTGGTTTTCAGCATATTATAGACGCTTTTAAACTTGAAGAGGGTGGGAAGATAAAGTTAAGAGGATGGGTAGATAATGTTAGAGTTCAAGGAGGGCTCAGTTTTATAGATTTAAGGGATTCTACAGGAAAGATTCAAGTTACAATCAAAAGGCAAAACCTAATAAATGCAAACTACGATGAAATAGTTAAGAACTTAAGCAGAGAATCATCCGTATTTATAGAAGGAAGTGTAAAAAATGATCCAAGAGCACCAGGAGGTAGGGAAGTCATTTGTAGTAACGTAGGAATAATAGGTAAAAGTGAGGAATATCCTATAAGAAAAGGTGTTTCAATAAGTTATCTCCTAGACCATAGACATCTTTATCTAAGAAGGGAGAAAATGCAGGCAATATTGAAGATTAGGAATAAGCTTCTAGAAGGGGCAAGGTTGTGGCTAAAGGAAAATGGATACTTTGAAATTCACTGTCCTACTTTTATTACAGCTTCAGTAGAAGGGGGTGCTACTTTATTTAAAGTAGATTATTTTGGTAAAGAAGCATATTTAACCCAGAGTTCACAGTTTTACTTAGAAGCAGCTATATTTGGTTTCGAGAAAGTTTTTACTATACAACCTTCTTTTAGAGCTGAAAAATCTAGGACAAGGAAACACTTAACAGAATTTTGGCATTTGGAAGTAGAAGTAGCATTTGCTGATCATGATGAAATAATGCAAATAGAAGAGGATTTGCTTTACAATATGGTTAAGTATGCTATTGATGAATGCAAGAAAGAATTTGAAATACTTAAAAGAAGCAACTTTGAGCCTCCTAAGAGGCCTTTCATCAAAATGACATATTTGCAGGCCTTGGAAATTATAAGAAGCAAGGGAATAGAAATTAAATTTGGAGACGATATAGGAGCTGATGAAGAAAAAATTGTAGCTGATACCTTAGATAGGCCTGCTTTTATAATGTACTTTCCTAAGGTTACTAAAGCTTTCTATCATCATCCACATCCTGAAGATGATAATCTAACACTCAGCTCAGATCTTTATGCACCTGGACAAGGAGAAATAGCAGGTGGGGGGCAAAGAATTCATGAACTTGATTTGCTACTTAAAAGAATTCAAGAAAACAATTTGAATCCTAAAGATTATGAGTGGTACATAGATTTAAGAAGATATGGCTCAGTACCTCATTCAGGTTTTGGTATGGGAATTGAAAGAATTGTCAAATGGGTAACTGGAATTAACCATGTAAGAGATGCAATAGCTTTCCCAAGAACTATGAACAGGGTTTATCCATGAGTTTTTTTAAAATTTTCGGTATTACCTCAAAAAATTAAGGTTTAATTTTGGATTTTCCATTAAATCGTCTCTTTTATTATATAATATTCAAATGATTTTTAATGTCTTCGGAATTCATAAAAAATTGGGAACCCAGACAGGAATCACAAATAGGAAGTAGGATAAAGCAAGTATTCTCTCCATCACTACCTTTAAAATCAAGAATAGAATACGTTTGTAGAATGATAGATGTTCAAAGAATGAAGTTGGAACAATTATACTCAAGGCTCTACGAAAGAGATAGAAGACTTTTTGAATACTTAGTTACTTACTATCTTAAGCACGATATGAATAGGGCTAACGTTTATGCAAATGAAATCGCAGGAGTAAGAAAACTTGCTAAAGTTATACTTCAAAGTAAACTAGCCCTTGAAGCAGTTAGACTTAGATTAGACACTGTTAAGGAAATGGGAGATGTAACAATGGTTGTTGGTCCAGCTCTAAGCGTAATAAGGAATGTAAGGGCAAGATTATCTTCTGTGCTTCCTGAAGCTGAAAGAGAGTTAACTGATATAGGAAATGTGATTAGCGATATACTGACCGAAGCCGGGCATCCGCCAACTTCACAATTTACCTTTGAAACATCAAATGAGGAAGCAGAAAAAGTGCTATACGAAGCTAAAACAATGGCTGAAAGGAAATTAAAAGAGTCTTTCATAGAAATTCCATCTGTAGCAGAAAAGGGTAAAGAGACTGAAACAGAGAGCAAATAAAAGATGTTTGCTGAAGAGTTCAGTAAATACATTGGAAGCTCTGTATACAATGAGTTCAATGAATTAGCAGGGACTGTTATAGGTTATGTTTGCGATGGAATAGGAGAAGTAAGAAGCGTTATCGTTAGATCAGCTACTGAAGTATATGAAATACCTATAGAAAGGATTGAATTTAAACAAGATAATTTAAAAGTACTCTCAAGCATTAGCTATGAGTTTATGAACATTGAGAGAAAAATCAAAAGTGTTCATGGAAGATTTTCGAATTTGGGAAAGATAAGTAATGAAGAAGTTGATGAGGGAGTCCTGAATGAGATAAAAAAGAAAACTGAAGAAAGCTACAAACAATTAAGTGATTACATAGAAAAATTCAAGTCTACTGTAGAAAGTAAATTAGCAACTATAATTAATACGATCAAAAGCATCGATGCAGCTCTTGTAGAGATAAAGCTTCAATATTTGAACGGTCATATATCCAAAGAGAGATTCGATGAGACAATCAAAACTTTGAAGGAAACAAAGGAAAGATTGAAAAATGAATTTAACTACTACAACAACTACATTAAGTTAGTAGATAATATTTCAAAGGAAGCAGTAGTTGAAGTTTTAGTACAATAATTTTTTTATGAGCTTTTTAAAAAGAAATGTCTCTCTAAAGGATAAATTACAGAATATTTTTTCCAGCTTAAGATCTTATCATAATAAAATAGCGCTTATTAAAAACAAATTACAACTTAGAGAAAGAGAACTTTTTGATAAAGTTATTAAAGCCAAGCAATATAATAAAGAAGATTTAGCTGTTATTTTTGCAAATGAGGTTGCTGAAATAAGAAAACTTCAGAAAAACCTAGAAGGTGTATCATTGGCAATAGAACAGCTTATATTAAGGATAGAAACTTTAATGCAGATAGAAGAATTTACAGGTGCAATAGCTGCAACAAAATCTCTCGTACAATCTATAAAGGATAAGGTATCTCAGTTATCTCCCGAGCTTGGTGCAGCTTTAGAAGAGCTCTCGAACAACATTGAAGGAATAAATCTGAACTATCCTGAATATGATATTTTCAAAACAGGTTTAAATGAAGAAGCTGAATCTGTATTAAAGGAAGCTGCTAGGGAAGCTGCTAAAGCAAAAGAAATTGAGCTTCCTGAAATACCCTTGTATCAAGATAAAAGACCTGTAAGAATGCTTGAGGCTGAAGGTTATTCAAAACCCCAAGAAATACCTGTTTTGCAAACAGCTGAGATATCTTCAAGAGAGATTAATGTTTCTACGAAGGAAGAGAGATTGCTTAGATATATAATGGAGAACAAAGGAAAAATCGATATAAACAAATGTTCAAAGGAATTAGGAATGAGCTCTTTTGAAATCAAATCTTTATTGGATAGCTTAAGTAAGCAAGGGAAAATAGAAATAGTAAGGAAGTGATCAAAAATGTCACAGAACGTTGTAGCATTGTATTTGCAGAATGAAGCCGCTAGAGCAATAAACGAAGCTGTAAGATTGGAAGCACAGGGCAACTATGCAAAAGCTTTAGAAAGGTACAAAGATGCCGTTCAGCATCTTTCAAAGTTGATTGAACTTGATCCTCAATATAAGCTCAACGAAGTGTATATAGATAGACTAAGCAAATGCCAAGCAAAAATAAAAGAGATTCAAAACTTATTAGAAAATAAAGGCTATCCAAGTACAAACGAAGATGCTGTTAATTCTTTGATTTTAACTAAACCTCCTTCTGTAAAATGGGAAGATGTAATAGGTTTGCATGACGCAAAAAGCGCTATAATTGAATCTGTAATATATCCATCAAAGAGACCTGATCTATTTCCTTTAGGCTGGCCTAGAAACATACTATTATTTGGTCCACCTGGATGCGGAAAAACTCTATTATGTGCTGCGGTTGCAAACGAAATTGAAGGCGTAATGTTTAATGTTGATGCTTCATCACTGTTTTCCAAGTGGCTTGGTGAATCAGAAAAAAATGTAGCAAATCTATTCAATAAGGCGAGGAAAATGGAGAGTGAGGGAAGAAGTGTAATAATATTCATAGATGAAGTTGACTCAATTTTCGGAGTTCAAAATTATGAAGTCGGAGGAGAAGTTAGACTGAGGAATCAATTCTTATATGAAATGGATGGGTTGATTGAAAAAGGAAAAAATAGACGAATATTTGTAATAGCTTCAACAAACAAGCCTTGGAAGCTTGATATAGGGTTTATAAGAAGATTTCAACTTAGACTTTATATTCCTCCTCCAGATAAAATCGCTAGAATAAACTTATTCAAAATGTATTCAAAGCCTTTGAATCCTTCTCCCGATGTAGATTATGAATATTTAGCTTCGATGACGGAAAACTATTCAGGTAGCGATATTCGGGATATATGCTTGCAGGTTCAAAATAATTTAGCTAGGGAAGTTTTTGAAAAAAGAGCAGGTGAAGGTAAATTAAGAAGCCCCAACATGAATGATTTTATTTCTGTAATAAATAGAAGAAAACCAACTATATCGAGGGAATTAATAAGCATGTATGAAAAATGGTATGAAGAATATAGGTCTGTTTAGCTATCGATTATTTCGAAATACTCTATATCGTTCAATGTTCCTTTTCTTTCTTTAGCTTCTTTGAAAACTGGTTTTACTTTTAATCCTATTTTTATTCCTTTTCCACTAGGCAAATTTATTTTATGGAATAATCCCCCCTTAACATTTGGAAAAGATATGTAAGCAATAATTTTTTCTTCCACCTCTTCTTTTGATTCACTATTCAACTTAGCAAATGTATAGCTTTCTATTTTTCCTGGCATCTCAACATTTACTAGCTTGTTTACTTCTTCACCGCAAAATATGCAGAATCCTCTTACAGGAAGAAAATTAATGTTACATTTTTCGCAGTGGGCAGCTGTTAAGATTCCTTCGTTTTTTATTTTAAGGAAGAACTGTTCACCTATAGTTCCTGCTGTATAGGTATATGCTTCAGCTTCCATAATAACCCTGTAAGTTCTTAAGTTTATTTCCTTAGTTTCTTTTTCGAAGCTCATTTTAACTCTTCAATAGGTTGAAAATATAAAATATCATTTATATCACCTATTCTTTGATTTTCCTCTTTCCATACAGCCTTTACTTTCTTTCCAAATATTTTTCTATCCATTACAAATTTAGGATCAACGTTTATTCTGTGGAAAATTCCTGCTCCATTTGTACCATCCAATTGTATGATACCAATAACTTGTTCTTTTTCTGCTTTCCTGGCATCAACAGTTATATAGCTAATAACAGCAGTGATTACAATTCCTTCGTCTTTAACGTAGACCCATTCGTTAGTTGGCTTGAAACAAATATCACAGTAGATTCTAGGAGGAACAAGTACTCTGTTACAATTGTTGCATTTCTTTCCTATAATTTTTCCGTTTTTAAGTTCATTTAAAAATTTGCTTATAGCTTGGCCGGCTGACATTGAATATCTAGCAATGAGGGATCGATATGAAAACAAATATTAACTTCAAGAATAGAGTAGCTATAATTGGTGCAGGAATGACTTTATTCAGAAGAAGATTAAAGGAGACACCGCAAGAATTAGCATTCCAAGCTACTAAGATGGCTTTAGAATCCAGCGGTGTAGATATGAAAGATATTGAAGCATGTGTAATAGGTTCAGCCCCTGATGCCTTTGATGGAATTCATATGAAAGGAGAGCACTTGTCAGATGGTGCACTTTCATATTTAAAGCCTGTTAAAAGGGTATTTGTTGGAGGAGCTACTGGAGTATTTACTGCAATTTCAGCTTGGTGGCATGTAGCATCAGGACTTTATGACATAGTTGTGGCTGTAGCAGAGGAAAAAATGAGCGATGCAAAACCTCATCCTCAAGCGGTTTTCTTACATATTTGGGATCCAATAACAGAAAAACCTTTGAATCCAAATCTCATTTGGATATTTGCAATGGAAATGCATAGATACATGTATAAATATAACATAAAAAAGGAAGATATAGCTCTAGTAACGGTTAAAAACAAGAAAAACGCTTTAAATCATCCCGCCGCAGGAGCTGCTGGCAAGGTTAAAGTCGAGGATGTGCTTAATAGCGAAATCCTAGTCTATCCAGTACAAAGATTAGATATAAGTCCTGTAACAGATGGAGCTGCTGCAGTTGTATTCGCAAGTGAAAAGGTTGCAAGAAGATATACAGATTCACCTGTGTGGGTTGAAGGAGTAGGTTGGAACCTTGATTCTACACATTGGACTTCAAGAGAATTAGCTTATCCTCTATATCTTGAATATGCAGGAAACATGGCATATAGAATGGCGGGAATTGATAACCCAAGAAAACAATTGGATTTCGCTGAAGTTTATGATCCTTTCAATTACAAAGAATTGCATCATATGGAAGGCTTAAAGTTAGCTGATAAAGGTAAAGCTCCTGAACTTGTAAGAGAAGGATTAACAGAAATAGATGGTGATTTACCAGTTTGTCCAAGCGGTGGATTGTTGGGGGTCGGAAATCCTATAGCAGCGGCAGGAATGATGAAAGTTTGTGAACTTTATTGGCAACTTACTTTTCAAGCTGAAAAGAGACAGGTTAAAATTAAAAACGGTTTTGGCTTAGCACAAGCTTGGGGAGATCTTATGCAGGTTAGCACTGTAATTGTTACTAGAGGTGGATAAAATGCAGAAAATATATCAAAGCACTCCTGTAAGAAGAGAAGATGAAGGAAAAATATTAGAAATCAATTATAAACCTATTGCTAGATATTCAATGTCAGCCGGCCAAGCTATAAGCAAATTTTTAAATGAACTTAAAAACGGAAAAATTATAGGAAAGAAATGCAACAATTGTAACAGAGTACTTGTTCCTCCTAGAATCTACTGTGATATTTGTTTCAAGCCAACTA
>AQVQ01000030.1 GCA_000375685.1 crenarchaeote SCGC AAA261-N23 | reverse complement strand
CCTTCACCACAGCAATTGGTCCTCCTTCATAGGCTTCAGGGCAAACATGACCAACCATTATTCCCCTTGTTGCACCAGAAAATCTTCCATCAGTTTTAATAGGTGTTCTGGCTTGGGATTAGGACCAGGTAAAACTAACTTTGCTCCAACTAAAGGGCCTGAAAATGGATACATCCAACTATGAACATGAAACATAGGACCTATGAGTAATATAACATCTTTAGATGTTATATGGGTAGCTAAAGCCCAATCGAATGCATGAAGAAATAATGCCCTATGAGAAGCAAGAACACCTTTGGGCATTCCGGTGGTTCCTGTAGTGTAACACATAACAGCCGCAGACTTTTCATCAACAACAGGCAATTCAATAATAGAAGCTGAAGCTACTAAATCTTCATAGTAATAAACCGGATAGAGCTTAGTTGATACTTTTTCATCGCTCATTATAACATAAGCTTTTACTTTGATTTGGGAAGCAATTTGTTCAGCCAATGGAATTAGCGTTTCGTCAACAAATAAAACCTTGTCTTCTGCATGATTTATAATATATACAAGTTCCGAAGGAGAAAGTCTGATATTTAACTGATGTAAAACAGCTCCTATTCCAGGTATAGCGTAATATAATTCAAAATACCTATAAGTGTTCCAACTCAGTACGGCAACCCTGTCACCAGGTAAAATACCTAGATCATGAATAAGTGAATTTGCGATCTTTAGTATTCTTTCATAACATTCTTTATAGGTATATTCAAATATCATGTCGTCTGATTTCCTTGATATGATTTTTTGATTTTTATGTATTTTAGCAGCATAAGAAATTATGTTGTGCAGATTTAATTGGTAGTCATCCATCATAGTAGAAGGTATGCCAACCACAGGTTCAGTAAAAGTAATTTCTTTTGACATATTTTTTACATATATTCTTATTGTAAAAATCTGATATATATTAGATTTTCAAGAAAAAAATGTTGAAATATGGTTATCAAATAATCGATTTAGTTGATCATGTCCAAAAACGGTTTGAGCTATTTCTTAGTTAAGATAATATTTCATTAATTAATTTAATTGCTTTATATCAATTGAAAGCCTCGCCATTAATGGCAGAGATGAATAGACTTAAATAATTATTTTCTAAAATTAATCGATGATTAGGAGGAATAATGTGATAAGAGCAACTGTTTCGATGAATATCGCAATATCAGAATCCCTCCTAGTCTTTTCCAAAAACTATTTAGAAGCTTTAAGATATGTTTTGTATTGGTTAAAAGAGAAAAGAATTAATCCTAACAAAGGAAACGTTATAGGCATTATACATAAAGTGTTTTATACTATTCTTAAGAGGTTCAATCTTCCTTCGAAAATTGCTTAAGATTGTTATAGAAATGCATTATCAATATACAAAGGTTGGTATAATAATTCTAATAAAGGAAGATTTCCTATAGTTTTTAAACCAACAGTTTGGTTAACTCCTAAGTTCTCATATACAATAGATTTTGAAAAAATGACAGTATTTGCTGCTTTATTTAATCTCTTTACAGTTTAAATAATAACATTTAATAATTATAAACTGTTGATTGTTTAATCTTTTTCTTAATTCTCTCAAAGTAAAAAATTAAACATAGATTATAAAATTTTATAAAAAAATTTCATGTTTGTGTCTGAACTGGAGGAGAATATTGTTCTGGCATAGAGAAGAAAGCTATTATCAAGAAAATATCTGCAATAAAAATTACTACAAAGCCAATAACTACGAAGGTCAATATAGCCCCTATTAAATATAATAGCCCTGCAGTGTTAAAATAACTTACTTTTAAAGTGTTGCCTGTTTCGTCAAGGCTTTTCTTTAAGAAATAAACTCCTACAATCAAAAGTATAGCACTTGCAATAATTGTAGTGATAAAAAATGGTATCGTAAAAATCAGAAAGAATGAAAAGCCTAAGCTTATAAGAGAATAGAATGTTAGAAATACGCCTATAATTATAAAGATAATTCCATATAATGCATTGTTGAATATAGAATTCTTTTTAGTTTCATCTGATATGAACTTAAGACTCACTAATATTAAGGCATATCCCACAATACTAATATAAGGAAAAATAGCCAAGATAGCACCTATTCCTCCTAGTAACTTGGCATCTCTTAAGCCCGCCATAAGCTATTTTGTATTAGAACATTTTAAACTTATCTTTCTAATAAGCAGTTGATAATTTGAAAGAAAACGGTTTAAGAAATTGTATTAAGGTATACGCATCCTATATCTATTAAATCAAGATATAGGGCTTGCTGCCCTTTATATGAAGGTTTCTTTTCGTTGAAACCTGATTGCATGGATGAGTTCTGAGCTATAAAATGTCCAGCAAATAAAGGAGTAGCAACAAATCAATGTTGGGAACTTATGAGCTACTCTAGAAGTAGAACCCTCTCCCCTATAGGTCTAATGAAGTCAGAGTTTTAAATTAAAGAAAATATTATCTCGATATACAAATCGAAAATGGATTTGATGGTAATAGAAGGAGACGGAATAGGTCCTGAAATTATTAAGTCGGCCTTGGAGGTTCTTAATGTTTTGAAGGAAAACTTCAACATAAATCTCGATCCTGTTTTATACGATATCAATTCAAGAAACATTGCTAACGGAAAATGGAAGATTGAAAAGATATTAGAATTAGCAAATAAGCATAAAGCAATTCTTAAGGCTCCTGTAGGAGATCCTAAGATAAGGAATGAATATAGTACAGAGGTTGGAATAGATGCTGTTCTTATCCTTAGATTCAAACTTGATTTATATGCAAACATAAGACCGGTTAAACTCTTACCAGGAAACAATCCTGTCTGATCAACTATAACGAAGAAGGTTCGATTGACTATACTATTATAAGGGAAAATAGCGAAGGATTGTATTCAAGTCATTTTGGTGGAATAAGATTGAGAGATGAGGTTGCTATAGATGTTCAAACGATAACTAGAAAAGGGACTGAAAGAATTGCAAAAGTTGCATACGAATTCGCTAGGAAAACCAATGGAAGACCTAAGGATGAAAAAAGTTGTTACCGTTGTCGATAAAAGCAACGTTCTTAAAAGTTTCGCATTTTTCAGAGAAGTTGTTAAAGAGGTCGCCAAAAATTATCCTGATATTGAAACAGAATACTTATATGCTGATGCTACTGCACAAGAAATGGTTCTTAGACCAAATAGATTCAACGTCTCGTTACGGAAAACATGTTTGGCGATATCTTGAGTGATTTAGCTGCATCAACTGTAGGAGGATTGGGAGTTGCTTACAGTGCAAACATATCTGATAATCAAGGGATGTTTGAGCCGGTGCATGGAACTGCTCCTGATATAGCGGGTAAAGACATTGCCAACCCAATTGCTATGCTATTATCAACCTGTTTAATGCTAGATTTCTTAGGATACAATAAAGAAAGTAAATTTGTAGAAAATTCAATATTAAATTTACTAAGAAAAGGAATTAAACTCCTGATTTAGGAGGTAAATATTCAACTTCAAACTTTACAAAGGAACTTATCAAGGAGATTTTAAATCATAAAGATTAATTTTAATGCGAAATATCCTTAAATGTTCATATAATCCTATGATGTGTTTCACAAAGGTTATCTTTAGACAAATCTTTCATGAATAAGAAAACTTTGAGAAAATCTTTGTTTCATTTGAATTTCTTCCTTTAAATTTTTCGTCTTATCCTTGCAAATAAGTTTTGTCATAATTTTCAACTCCTGAGACGCTGATGAAAAGCGATATGTATTCGTAGAAAAACCCTCAACAGAAAATTCTTTAAGTTTGTAGGAGTATCAGAAAGCAATGCCAATTATGAAAATAAAATGTGCTGATTCTTAAATACACCGATAAGAGTTGAAAAATCAAAGATTTAGGACTAAATAATCTTTTTTTATGAAACTATGTTTGAGAAAAATAAACCAATTTGGTTAAATAAAACAAAACCAATTTAATTTTATGATATCTAAGGAATACTATAAAGGAGTAGAAAAAGCTCCAAACCGTGCTTTCCTAAGAGCAATAGGACTTACTGATACAGATCTTGACAAGCCCTTCGTTGGAATTGGAGTTGCTTGGAATGAAGCTGGACCATGCAATTATCATACGCTAGATTTAGCTAGATTTGCGAAAGAAGGAGTGAGAGAAGCAGGAGCAACTCCCAGAACTTTTGCAACCCCCTTGGTTATAGACGGTATAGCTATGGGTAACTTTGGAATGAAATACTCATTGCCAAGCAGGGAGGTAATCGCAAATACTGTTGAACTCACAATTCTCGGCCATGGTTATGATGCTTTTTTAGGAATATGTGGTTGTGATAAAACTAATCCAGCTATGGTTATGGCTGCTGCAAGACTTAACATTCCTTCGATCGTTTTCTATGCAGGTTCAACGATGCCAGGAATTTATGAAGGAGAAAAAATAACAATAGAAGAAGTATTTGAAGCTGTAGGTAGCTATCAAGCAGGGCTTATTTCTTTGCAAAAGCTTGAAGAAATCGAAAAATCAGCAATACCAACAGTAGGTAGTTGTGGAGGACTTTTTACAGCAAACACAATGGCCTTCATGATAGAGGCTTTAGGAATAGCATTGCCTAACAGCTCTGCACCTCCTGCAATTTCTTCATTAAAAAGCAGATATGCCTATGAAAGTGGAAAGCAGATAGTTAAGCTAATCGAAAATGGAATAAAAGCAAGAGATATATTAAAGTATGAAGCTTTTGAGAACGCAATAACAGTTTTGATGGCCATAGGGGGATCGACTAATGCTATTTTGCATCTACTCGCAATTGCGAATGAAGCCAATATTAAACTTGAGCTAGAAGAATTTGAAAGAATTTCGAATAGAGTACCCTTAATAGTTAACATGAAACCTCATGGAAAGTATACAATGGCAGATTTATACGAGATAGGAGGAGTGGGTGTAGTTATTAAAAAACTTCTTGATAAAGGTCTTCTAAATGAAAACGCACTAACAGTTACCGGCAAAACCTTGAAGGAAAGTTACGAGGGTGTTAAGTTTGTAAAAGTTTACGATGACTTAGTCTATGACGTAGATAATCCAATAAAGCCAACTGGAGGAATTAAGATTCTGAAAGGTAATTTAGCTCCAAAAGGTTCAGTTTTTAAGATATCTGCTTCAGGAATAACTTATCACAAAGGAAATGCAAAAGTTTTTGATAGTGAAGAAGAAGCTTTCAAAGCAGTAAAAGAAGGAACGATTGAAAAAGGTGATGTTGTAATAATAAGATATGAAGGACCAAAAGGAGGACCTGGTATGAGAGAAATGTTAGCTGTGACTTCAGCGATCGTTGGAAGAGGCCTTGGAAAAGATGTAGCTTTGGTAACTGATGGAAGATTTTCTGGTGCAACAAGGGGAATAATGGTTGGTCATGTTTGCCCTGAAGCCTATGAAGGAGGACCAATTGCTGTGGTGAAGGATGGAGATACAATTGTCATAGATGGAAATAAAAGTGAAATAAACATAGAAATATCAAATAGCGAGTTAGAAGAAAGATTGAAAAGATGGAAAAAGCCTGAACCAAAGGTTAAAAATGGTTTCCTTTACCAGTATTCATTACTTGTTACCGACGCTTCACAGGGATGCGTACTAAAAAGATTTATTTAATAAATAGCATTATTTAAATCTTTTATTTTTTGTTTAATTTACAGAACAATGCAACGTAAAAAATTTATTTGTAATTAAAATGATATAATCTTGTCATTTTTCAATTATGTTCAAACTCATTAAATAATTATTTATTCAAAATTCTTCATCCAATCGATTTTCTTATAATAGCCATTTGTTTAATATGCAATTTTGCTTCTTCGATGTTTTTCTCTTTAAGGGCTAGAAGAAATAAAGTTGACAAGTAGGAATGCTTTCTTTCATAATAGTTTCTTCCTCCAATCTTTATACCTAGCTGGTTTTCTAAGTAGCTTACATCTTCATTTATCATTTGTATTACTTCTTTGTTTAGCCTAAAGTCTTTCTGAAGTATATCTAACGCTTCATAGTTTACAAATCTTGAACATTGTTCCAAATCTTTTCTAAAATTTAAGTAAGATTTGTTTAGTAAATCCCACTCATTTTCGTCAAGTTCATGTAAGCTATTCAATCCTAATATTTCTGGAGGGATGCCAATAGAATATAATGAACCGCAGAATGCAATGGCTCTAGGAAGAGAAATCTTACCTGTCTCTCTTGAATATCCAAAAAGTCCAATGTGCAATTTTCTTGCTCTTCTTTTTGGTATTAAGCTAGCAACTTCATTTACTAATTTTCCCAGCAATTCGATTTCATTCTGATATCTTGTAGAATACTTGGAAATCATACTCTGTAAGATTTTTCTTTCTTCATGAGTGAATTCATATGAATCTTCAATTCTTGAGTTTTTTATCTTCTCAACAGCATTAAGTACTTCTTGCTTAGGATAATCATATTTAAAAGCTGATTGGACCGTAAAAGTAACTACTCCTTTGTATTCATTCAATATGTTTTCTAAGTTCTCAGGATTAAAGTTGCCCCTAAAAGGCAAAGCTCCAACACCTATTATTGGAAATATATCCAAGCTTATTTCTTTAGAAATATTGTAAATCTCGCTTAAGGCATATTTTGCTAAAAGGACTGCGCTAAATAAACCATAATTCATAGCAGGATCCGATCTTGCTATAAATACCCTTAGATACTTTGGTTTAATATGCCTCCAAAAACCTGCGATTATTTTTCCGATATTTAGAAGACTATCCTTATCTTCAACAAGTGGAATTATTTCAATGGTTTTTGGATTTACCTCACCTACGATATCTTTGACTTTAATCTCGTTAAATACTTCAACATTCTCTCTTCCAACTATTGCCTTTTCATAGTATTTTATTATTGATATCAACTCTTCATAGCTAGTTGTGAATGGAAGTATTACCTCAAAGATAGGTACTATATTTTTTCCATAGAATCTTTCAGCTACATCATAGGAAACTGTGATACTTTCTAACGTTTCAGATAAAACCTTCCTTTCAGCCTTTTCTATTTTGGGATTTGGTATCCTGTAGGTTACAAAGATATCTTGTCCGATTATATTTTCCTTAAAGAATTCTGGATAATATGAGAATAGTTTCCTTATAACGTGAGTATCAACATCTTTTCCTTCAGCATCCCACATAACCTCATCAAGCTTGTATTCTGAGAAAGCCTTGTAAGCTTCAATTACTTCCCACTCACCTTCAATTACTTCACCGTTAATCCACTCTGGAACGTTTGCATTATCAGGATGTTGTGTAGACATTAATCTTGGAATCTTTCTCAATTTAAATCAAAATCATACTTAATTATGATATCTATAAAGTTTTCGAATTTTAGATACTAATTTTACTTCTTTCTTCTTCTTAAAATAAACGCAATTGCAGTAGCGATGATCGCTATTACAATAACCAATAGTAAATCGAAGTATATGTTGAATAAAGAAGGTGTTAAAATCCGTTGCTCAAGCGTTGGGCTTACAGATAACCCTATTTTAATGTTTTCAACAAATGGATATATCGAGCCTGTTTGATTCCAAACAGCAGTAATGACTATGCTATAGTTACCCGGTATTGCGCCATCGCTTACATCTAAAACTAAACCTAGATTGTAACTGCTATTCGGTCTCAAATCTCCAACGTATATAGTTGACACCGTTAAAGCCATCAATGGATTCGATGAGCTTACATGTGGGAAAATTACCTGATTTGGTTGAATGAATAACTTCAAATTCTTTGCTGTTTCATTACCAATATTTTTTAAAGTTACTATTACAAGATTATTAGTACTTCCAGGAGTTAAGGGAGAATAGGAAATGCTTGTTACCTCAATCTTAGCCTTAGGGTACACTTCTAATGGATAAATATAAGTAGTAATTCCTCCATCATAACTCAGTGTAATGTTAACATCGTAGCTACCACTTGAAATATTATCAGGAACATTAAAAAGGAAAGTAAAGTTTAAAGATTTGAATGCCGGTATTATTCCAAACCTTATACTGCTGGGCGTAACAAATTGGAAGGGGGCCTTTACAGTTAAGGTTGCATTATTTGCGAATACATTGCTTAAATCAAAAATAAAGACTGTAAGTTTTACGTCGAAGAATCCTGGAAATATTTGGGGAGGATATGTATATGCTGTTATCGAAATGTTAGGAGAACTTATAAATACTGGTAATAATGAGCTAGTTGTTTGATTTTTAAAATAGGATATTGTAATATTGATATAATACAAACCTGAAGTAGCGTTTGGATACACTGAAGTAAATACTGTAATAAGGCTAGCCTCTCCAACAGGAATGTAGCCAACTTCAACATCATGTTGGTAAAACATTACAGGAAACTGATTTTTTAAATACAAAGTTACATTGCTTGCAATAACATTGCCCAGATTCTTTATTATAATTGTTAAAGGAACATTATTTTCCCCTGGAGAAACAAGTATTGGCTGATTGATTGAGCCCCATATCGATTGAAGTGAAAAAGTTACGTTGCCTAATATATAAACAGGAATATAATCGTTTGAAATGGAATTATTGAAGTATCTAATTTTCACAGGAATATAATAAAGACCGTTCCTTGCTTCACTACTGATATTAGCTACATTTGTTGCTACATTAAATCCACCTGCAGGAACAAATCCAACACTTGAATATTCTTGATAGAAATATAAGGGAAAAGAATTAGAATTGTTGAAGAGAATTGTTACGTTACTTGCTAAGACGTTTCCTTCGTTCTTAATAATTATTGTAAGGGGCAAGTTTGTTTCTCCTTTGGCTGCAACTAAAGTTTGATTTAAACTACCCCAAATTCCTTGCAAATCAAAGTTAACATAGCCTAATACAGGAACTTGTACACTTGATTTGAAAACAAAAGTTCCTGAACTAATGGTAAAGTTTTCAAGATAAATTCCGTTTTTTATATTATTTGCAATATTCAATAAAAGCGTAAAATTCAAAATTTGCCCTTGATTCCACTTTGGTATGAAAAAAGTATAATTTCCGTTTGTTGAATTGAAAATTCTGAAGGGAAAAGTGCTCGTGAACGTAATATTTACTAGGGCTAATGTAGAATACAGGTTTGCTATACTAATGCTTATTGGTAAAGCTGTCTGACCAGGAGCTGCAAGGCCGTTTTGTGTAATCCATTTTGAGAATGAAGGAAAGGGATTGATTGAAGAGCTTAAAGGTATGCCCGTTGTTATTAGCAAAGAAGAAAGCAAGATAATGCATATTACTTTTCTTTCCATGACCTAATTTAAGGAAAATTTGGCTTAAATTTTTAAATTATAACATCGCAAGGCTTTTTTCTTTGAATACATAATTCTTTGTATACTTTGCAGATATTATTAGAACCACAAACAATATCCCAATTGATGTGATTAGCATTGCATCGAATGAAAATGATGAAGGAACGAAATTTACATCTATGATCTGATTGCCATAGAAAACAATAACAGGATCTTGATATGTAGCCATGTATACTGAAGCAACAACGGGACCTATTGAGCCTCCTATATTCCTAATTAATGTATTCATGCCTAAGCTGACAGTTATATATTCCTTTGGAACAGAAACAGCAACCATGTTTATTATAGGAATTATCAATGAAATTATCCCAGAACCTGAAACTACTAAATCTTCAGTAACTTCATAGGGCCCAGCTCTATTTATCATGAGTAAATAGAATCCTAGTATACTTATCAAAGAACCAAAGATTAAAATTGGTTTTGGGCCAATCCTTGTAGTTAGCCTCCCAATTATGGGTCCAACAACCAACTGGACCACTGTAGCTGGAGCTAAGGTTAATCCTGCTGAAACTATATCCAATCCTAAACCATATGGTTTAGGAAGTTGAGAATAGTAGATTACCATGAAAAACATTAGAAATAAAGCTATACCTGAAAGAATCCCAACAACGTTAGCAACCATGAAGTTCCTTATTTTTAGTAAGCTAATGTTTATTATTGGTTCAGTTTTACTTCTAGATTCATAATAGAAGAAGAAAATTGTTAATGATAGACCGAGTATTATGAGCAAAATTTCTTCAGATGAAATCCAGCCAAGATAAGGCCCTTCAGTCAAATAAATAAGTATTAATGAAGCTCCTGCCATAAGAGCTGAAGCTCCTATATAATCGATTTTTCCCTTTGTTCTTATTTCACTTTCTTTTATGATGAAATTTGAGATTAATACAGCAATTATAGAAAGAATAAAAGCTATATGAAAAGCATATCTCCATCCTAAATATTGATCAATATAAGATCCTATGATTAATCCCAAGGCAGTTCCAATTCCAAGCATTCCGCTTATTATTCCTTGAGCAGTAGCAACTCTTTCCTTTGGAAAGATATCAGTAATTATAGCTAAACCTATGGGGAACATAGCAAATCCTATTCCTTGGATAGCTCTAGCAGTTATTAGAACGTAGATATTTGAAGAAAAACCTGCAATTCCTACTGCAATGATGTAAAAGATCATAGAAATTAGATACATCTTCTTCTTTCCATAAAGATCTCCGAGTTTACCAAATATAGGCGGTATTATTGCACCGACAATTATAAAAGCTGAAGTTATCCATGCAGCTATAGATGCAGTTGTGGAAAATTCATTTTGTATAGTTGGCAAAGCAGGTATAACCATTGTTTCAACATAGTTTATCAAAAGAGCTATAGATGCTAAATTAAGAAGAACTTTTGTTTGATATTCCATTTACTTTAAATTATTGAAGCAATCTAAAATTTCTTTGAGAATCTTTTCAGCGAGCTCAGATATTTGCTTCTTTGCTAAAGTTGCTCCTAAGCCTTTAACTTCCAAATCTGCCTTATAGCTAATGTTCGTACTGTTTTTCTCAACTTGAGTTAATTTTAAAGTAATTAATCCTTCAGCTCTTCCTAATGTTCCATAAAGCTTAAAATCAATTAACAAATTATCCAAATCCTTTTTTAAATTAGCTTCCAAGTTAAATATACCTCTTACCAGTCCTTCACTTATTTTTATCTTTGAAGACAAAGAATTTTCTTTCAATTCCTTAATTTCTTCTAGTCCCTTAAGGCATTTTGATATCATTTGCATGTTGCTGAGTAATTCTGTCACTTTTTCTTTACTGCTACTTACAAAATAATTTCCTTCTATGTTTACTTTTCCCATTTTCTATATCTTTTTATTGAATAAGGTTTCGCATCAATAACTTTTGACTTCTTATAAATTACAAGTTCTGAAATCATTCTTCCTATCATAGGAGAAAGCTTAAATCCATGACCGCTTGATCCACATGCAATATAAAGATCTTCTTCTATTTCATCTATTATAGGCTCCCAATCAGGTGTAATATCAACGTAAGGCATCAAATCTCTTACTACCTTTATTTCCTTCAGATTATCAAACCTAAATCTCAATCCCTCTAGATAAGCTTTCAAAGTTTCATAGTCTGCTCTATGGCTTACTTCAGTATCAACTTTTGACCAATGGAATATTTCATCTGGAACATATCCTTCTGCACTACTATAGCTCATTTGCGGATGAACTGCTCCTACTATAATTTGATTAGGTTCTTCAGGTCTTGTGTAATAGTTTACAGAAAAATCAAAGAATACGTAATTTAAAGAACTGAAATTATATGGCCTTTTTATGTAACATATAGGAAAAGGTATTAAATAAACTGGTAAATTAAGGCCTAAATTGCTTACAATCTTTGGTGTTTCAATTCCTGCTGCAACAACCAGCTTAGATGCATTATATTCTCTATTTGTTGTTTTAACAACCCAACCTTCTTTTTTACCAATTGAAACAACTTTTTCTCCTTCTATGATTTGAACGCCTTTATCCATCGCTGCTTTAGCAAAATTCCAAGTTGTTTCTATAGGATCTACGTATCCTGCCTCAGGTTCATATATCGCAATTTCATCATCCCTTACTTTCAAATTCTTGTCAATTGATTTCAAAGATTCATTATTTAGAACCTCATATCTTATGCCCAAATTTTTAAGTCTTTCTATTGTGCTTAGCATTGAATCTTTCTCAAAACTTACAACAACCAAGCCAACTTGATTGAAATCCAGATCGTAACCCACGTTTTCTTTGAATTTCCTAAAGAATTCAAGGCTCATTCTTGCTATTTTGGCTGTTGTTTCATTGGTATATAGTTGCCTTACAATTGCACTTGTATGGCCGCTTTGACCACTTGCAATGTAATTCCTTTCCAACACAAGAATATCCTTAACTCCTTGATTTGCTAAATGAAAAGCTGTGCTTAGCCCCCATGCACCGCCGCCTATTATTAGAATGTTTTTATTCATTGATATACATTCAAATTTGGTTTATAAATTTGTTTATCTTATATTCTCTTTAGTATTTCTCTGTATTTATCCATTCTTATTTTATCCCCTTCAGATTGTATTAACCACGTCATCCATGTTAACTCTATTGGTCTATAGCCTGTTAACTTAGAAATTTCTTCAACTCTCTTTATGAACTCAAAATCGTCTTCAACTCTTTCATATCCTGCTTTTTCAAATATCTCGTTCAAAACCCTTTTAACAATTTTGTCAGGCATGCATGTATCGACACCTCCCATCATTCTTAGATATTGATATGTAACCAATCCAACACCTTTTATTTTTCCTATAGGATCATTTTTCCAATTATCCAACTTAGAGTTTCTTGCCCAATTCCTTATTGAAATCTTATCATCTTCATTCAAGGAGCTTAAATATCTTGCTACGTCTATCGCAACATTCCAACTCCTTTCGAATCTCCATATGCTTTTGAGCTTTTCTATATCGTATTTTGCAAGATCTTTCAAGCTATTTATCTTGCTGTTCTTTACAAACTTATTCTCAAATTCTACAACCTTTGGAACAACAGCCGTGAAATAATTTAAGCCACTTGAAGTAAAGCTTGCATCAACGACCATTAAAACAACTTTTCCTCCCCATCGCTCTGTAGCTAAGCATCTATTGCAGTATTCTTTTATTCCCTCTACTTTGCTCATGTGACTATCCAAGATTTCTTTAAGCTTTGATTCCAATTTCTTTCCTTTAATTTCTAGTTAAAGTTTAATTTAAAAAAATTGTTTATGATATAATGAAAAGTATTAAAGGGATATACTTCGGTCCAGCAGGAGTACCGCATTCAGCAAAGAAAAAAGATACTGTAAACGGTATTCAAAGAATAGTAGAACTTAATTTGAATGCCATGGAATTGGAGTTTGTTTATGGAGTAAAGTTAAATGAAGATCAGGCTATTAAAGCTAATGAAATTGCTAAAAGCAACGGTGTTGTTTTAACAGCCCATGCTCCATATTATATTAATTTAAACGGAAAAGATGAAGCGAAATTAAAAAACAGTATAAGATTTATAGTTGAAAGCGCAAGGGCTTTACATTTAGCAGGAGGTTATTCAGTTTGCTTTCATCCAGGTTGGTACCAGAAGATGCCTAAAGATGAATCTTTTTTGAGGGTGAAAAATTCCTTGAAATTAGCAATGGGTGAAATAAAAGAAGCTGGTTATGATGTTTGGATAAGACCTGAAACAATGGAGATGGAGTCAAAGTTCGGTAGCCTTGAAGAAGTAATAAAGCTTTCCCAAGAGATTGAAGGAGTTTTACCATGCGTTGACTTTGCACATTTAAGGTATCGAAACCATTGGAACACTAAGGCAAAATTTAAGGCCACAATGGAAAAACTGGAGAAAAGTTTAGGCAAAGATATTATTAAAAACATGCATGTTCACATTTCTGGTATAAAGCTTGATAAGGCTGGAACGCATGTTAATCTTTCAGAATCAGATCTAAAATGGAAGGATATATTAAAGGTCATAAAGGAGTTCAATGTTGAAGGAGTTATAATTTGCGAAAGCCCCAACCTTGAAGAGGATGCTTTGCTTTTAAAAAATTACTATGAAAGCCTCGAGGAGGTCAGTATGAAAGCTTAAAATAAGCTAAACTTCTGAAATTTGAGCCTCATTCTCCTTTAATTTTCTATACCTTTCAAAACCCCCTTCAAGACTGTAAGTTTTATATCCTAGCTTTCTATAATGTTTGGCCAAGCCTTTACTTGTAAGACCCTTTTCACAGCAGGCTTCTTCATATATAGGAAGTTTACTATTGCCCTATTCAAGTGGTGTAAACCTTGAAAATCCCGAAATTGAGATAAGCTTAGAAATAAGAAACAATAAAGCCTTTGTTTTCAACAAAACAATAGAAGGTCCGAAGGGTCTACCTATAGGAACAGGAGATAAGGTTCTTTCACTTTTCTCAGGAGGTTTTGATTCTCCTGTAGCTGCATGGTTTTTAGCAAAAAGGGGTTGCAAAGTAGATTTCATACATTTTGCTTTTGGTAGCTTAAATGATGCAATCGACGTTGTTAAGGTGGCCAAATATTTAGCTGAAAATTGGTTCTACGGGCATGAAGCTAAAATATACATTGTTCAACTTGGTTCTTTCATAAACGAAATAATGAAGAAGCTTGTTCCAAAAATATGGCAAGTTGCATTGAGAAGAGGAATGTACATGGCTGCCGAATTATTGGCTATTGAGAAAGGATATGATGCAATGGTTACAGGTGAGTCAATAGCCCAAGCAACGAGTCAAACTGCAAGAAACATAAGGGTAGCTGAGGAAGGTATAAAATTGCCCATCTTTAGGCCCTTAATAGGAATGGATAAAGAAGAAATAATAGATTTTTCAAGAAAAATAGGAACATATGAATTATCTTTAAAAGTTCAAGAACTTTGCTCTATAGCTATTGGTCCACTAACTCCAAGGGCTGATATTGAAAAATTTAGAAACGATTTTAGTTTGTTGAATTTGGATACTATAAAGGAAGCTGTTGAAAATAACATTGAGATTGACTTATTGAGACCTTTAGAAGAACAATTATCTAAGTTAAAAGAAGAAGAATTTACGATAAGTTTCATTCCTCACGATTCTGTTATTGTAAATTTGATGCCTGAAAAAATGAAGATACCAAATTCAATTACATTACTTGATTTAAGCGATGATATTTTGAATAAATCTACTGTAATTTTTGTCTGTGAAAAGGGTCTTACAAGTAAAGGCTTGGCCAAACATTATAGAAAGCTAGGATATAAAACTTACAGTCTTGAAGGGGGTTTTGAAAGGTATA
>AQVQ01000029.1 GCA_000375685.1 crenarchaeote SCGC AAA261-N23 | reverse complement strand
TGTCGCATCTTAATTTTTCAACAATTATTTTATAAAGTATTTGATTTAAGACAGCTGCACCGTATGCTACATCCTCACTCTTTATTGCACCGCTCTCTTGAAGATTTCTAGTTAAGGCAAAGAGTGTCCTTCTAACTTTATCAGCATATGCACCAGCTATTACTGTTCCAGTGTTTAGTGTTGGCATATATGTTAATCATAGAATAGAAATATATAAGGATAAAGTTGCTAAATTATTCTTTCTTAATTTACTACTATTGAGAGTCTCGGCCCACCAAAGAATGGGGATCAGCAAATATTATTTCTGAAATGCTATATTCGCAGAAAAAAGTGAATAAATTAATCGTTATAAATTTCTCAATAGGTGATAAGAAATTTAAGATTGAAGTGTTTCTTCTCAATTGATTTAGGATATGAAAGTTTTTAAGTGAAAAATCTCAGTTTTTTATTTTTTAATGTTTAAAAGATAAAAGTTACTCAATAAGCCACTCTTGTCTAACTTTTGCTATATCCCTTATTGAAATCATGCCTACAAGTTTTCCCTCTTTGTTCACGACTGGTAAATGCCTTATGTTATTTTCACTCATCAAGAACAAAGCTTTGTTGATATATTCATTATATGAGATCGTAATTGGATTTTTAGTCATAACATTTTCTACTTTTTCCTCAAGACTTATTCCCTTTGCTAAAGCTTTTACCACGTCTCTCTCAGTTAAAATTCCTACAATTCTTTCATTTTCAAGAACTACTACACTGCCAACATTGTAATTAGCCATTTTCTTTATAGCATCCAACAACTTAGTATCGGGAGAAGCTGTTACCAGTATATCATGTCTCATTATATCTTTAACAAGCTTTTGTAACATAATCTCATATAAATAATAAACGTTATGAATTTAAATGATTAAAGTATTTAGATTTGATAAAATAAAGCTTTGTTCTATCAAAGAAAGGGTAAACAGGTTTACTGTAAAAATTAAAATCGATGAAAAAGAAGACTATGCACTACTAACCAATACAGGAAGACTTAAGGATATCATATTCGAAGGAAACAAGGCTATGTGCATAGAAAGAAACAATATTAAAAAGCTTAAGTATACCTTAATTGGAACCTATGTAAATGAAGAATATTATACTTTGATAGATACAAGATTTCAAATGCAGATCTTTGAAATTCTTCAAGATAAAGGTATGATTGAATGGCTAAAGAAAGCAAAGCTTGTAAAAAGAAATGTTAAGGTATTCAATTCCTTAATCGATTACTTATTTAAAGAAAATGATAAAGATATTTTTCTCGAGATAAAATCTGCGGTTTTATTCGATGGATACTATTCAATGTATCCTGATTGTCCAAGCTTGAGAGGAAGAAAGCATGTTGAGGATATTATTAAACTCTCAAAAATGGGAATAAGAAGTATAATATGTTTCATAGCTGCTCATCCTAATGCAAAGGCTTTCAAGCCTTCAAAGGAAGGAGACGAAGTTCTTTCAAGATTGATTGAAGAGGCTAATAAGAAATATAATGTTGAAATTCATGCAGTAAAGTTTTTCCTAGATAAAAGCGGAACAGTCATTTTTGAAACTGACGACCTTCCTGTCCATTTCTGAATTAATTATGCCCATAGGTCAAAATGATTTGCGATGTAGCAAGTATTGAATATTCTCCTACTATGACTATAGTAATTTTATCTCCAGCAGATATTTTCAACTTAGATATGCCACCTTTTAAAGCATGCTCGTTTGTTACTTGAATTAAATTTATTTCTCCGCTGTAGCTTAGATTTGCCTCACTTCCTGGTTGTAGTATGAAACCTGTCTCATTCTTATGAATTAAGTTATTTATGCTCGTTACAGGAACAAGTGTTCCATCGGAATTGACTAAAAAAATTATATAACTTAAGTTTGAAGAAGCATGCATTGAAGATTTGCTCACATACAAAATTACATAGTTGATCTGAACGCTTACATTTCCATTGTTTATAACTTCTATTTCTAATCCTTCTTCACTTAAGTCCACGTTTGCGATGGAGATTTTTTGGCTTGATATTTCAGAGTATATTAAAGTGTATAATTCTGTTCCTATAATTGATACACTGTTTCCCTTTTTAAGTATTTGATTTAGCTTTTGTTCGCTTATTTCTCCAAATATTTTTTTATAATCGTAAAATCCTAGTGATTTTGATTTCAGAATCAATAAAAACTGGATACCGCCTTTGTTATCTGGAAGAATAAAAAGTTTAGGATAAAATATAACGTCGACAAAAGTTGTATTCTTGTTGTTTACCTGTAATTTAGAAATTGGATAGGAATCTACATAGCTTGATGTTACTTTTACAGGATAAATTTGCCCATTGTAAATCACACTTGAAGTTAAACCTTCAAACCTTAATATATTATATTCGCCATTAGGTATTTTACTTACGTAAACTATTATCGCATTATTCTCTACACTAAGCAAATTTATGCTTCCTGATTGGTTTAACCGAATCCAGCTACCTGAAACTGAATGGATTAGAATATCTGAATAATTCAAGTACAACGCACTTACTTGAGCGCTCGGCAAAACGGGTGGGTCATTAACAAGCACAACAAAATTATATTCAGGTGTCTGGATCAATCCGGGCGTAACGATATTTTGACCTTGGTATGCATTAAGTACAAATATTATAATTAAAGCTAACAAAATAGAAGCTACTGCATATATGGCAATTTTAGTCTTTTTTAATTCACTCACTATATTAGCATAATCTAATTAAAGATATAATAAAATACTTTTGAACAAAATTCTATTTATAAGCTTTTAACAAAAATACATAATAGCTGATGGAACTAAAAGGAAAGCTTCTTCAGGTTTATCTCTATGTCTTAAAACACAATGAGGTTGGAGTTAGAGAGGTTCAAAGAAGTTTAGGATTTAAATCTCCCTCATTAGCTGAATATTATCTTAAAAAACTTGAAAATATGGGTCTTGTTTATGAAAGCAAGGGAAAATACTATTTATCTAATTCCCAAAAACCAGAAATTATAAGCCATCTTGTAAAAGTTGGCTCCTTTCTTATTCCACGAATGATCTTCTATGGATTATTTTATTTGGCTCTTTCTGTTTACTATGTAATTAGAATTCTGTTTTACGGCGTCTCATTAATTGATGTTTTTGTTTTAAGTATTTTATTGGTTTCTTCCTCAATTATATTCATTGTTGAAGCCATTCTTTCATATAGACGCTTATTTTAGTTCAAATTTTTTGAACAATAAATTTATAATAATTTGCGATAAAGAATTTCATGGTAACACATAAGGTAGCTTTAATACCTGGAGACGGAATAGGTCCTGAAGTAACAAGCTTAACATTAAAGGTTCTTGAAGCTGCAGAAGTCCCAATAGAATTTGAGGTTTTTGAGCTTGGAGAACCTGCGATAAAAAAATATAATGATCCAGCACCTGCAGAGCTTCTTCAGGAATTGAAAAAATATAATGTAATGTTAAAAGGTCCACTTACAACACCTATAGGTACTGGATATAGAAGTGTTAATGTTACATTGAGAAAATACTTTGATACATATGCAGTTGTTAGGCCTGCTAAATCATTGCCTGTAAGCTGGCTTTACCACGATGTCCCAAGATATTCGAACGTTGATATAGTATTAGTAAGGGAAGCAACTGAGGAATTCTATGCAGGAATCGAACACGATATACTGGCTGCAGGAGAAAGAGTTGCAGCTGAAACAATAGGGGTTGTAACGAGAAAGGGGAGTGAAAGGGTAATAAGATTTGCCTTTGAATATGCAAGAAAAAATAAGAGAAAAAAAGTTACAGTAGTTACAAAAGCGAATGTACTAAAACTTACAGGAGGATTGTTTTTAGAGGTATTTAGAGAGGTAGCTAAAGATTATCCTGAACTAGAAAAGGAAGAAATGCTCGTTGATAATATGGCCATGCAACTTGTTTTGAGACCAAAAGACTATGATGTTATAGTTACTACGAACCTAATGGGAGACATACTTAGCGACCTAATATCTGGATTGATAGGAGGCCTCGGTGTTGCCCCAAGTAGCAATATAGGGGACAAATATGCGATATTTGAACCTGTTCATGGTTCTGCACCCAAGTATACAAATCAATGGAAAGTTAATCCAACAGCGGAAATGTTAACAGCTACGAGTATGCTCAGATACATAGGATTAAATGAAAAAGCTGAACTTATTGAAAAAGCCATATTCAAAACCCTAGAAGAAAAGAAAGTTTTAACTTACGATATGGTAAGAATATTGAGAAATGCAGGTATCGCTGATATAAAGGAAAGTAGTAATAAGGAATTTACAGAAGAAATTATAAGGAATCTAAAAGCGTTAATGTAATTGCTAAAAATAAATATTCCGATTTTCACAAATTTATTTATGCAAGGTGGTAACCTTTGTTAATAAGTCAAAACTGAGAATCTACAATACTTTAAATAAAGATATTGAGGAATTTCAACCTTTAAACAAAGAAAGTGTTGGAATATACGCATGCGGTTTAACCGTAAATGATTATATGCACATTGGTCATGCTAGGACATACATAGTATGGGATGTCTTAGTAAGATATCTTAGATTTCTAGGCTATAAAGTTTTATTCGTCTCAAACATTACAGATATTTCTATCGATGATAAAATATTAAAAAGGTTAAAAGAAGAAAAAATAAGCTTCCAGCAACTTATTGAAAAATACACCAAGGCTTACTTTGAAGATAGAGAATCGATTGGTTTGCTTAGGGCAGATGTTCATCCTATGGCTACGCAACATATCCAAGAAATGATTGAGCTTATACAAAAGTTAATCGAAAAAGGCTATGCTTACTTAAGTGAAGATGGAGTTTACTTTAAAATATCTCAATTTAAGGAATACGGAAAGCTTTCAGGAATAAATCCAAGTGCATTGAAGGCAGGTGCGAGTGGAAGAATAAAACTCGACGAATATGATAAAGAAAACCTAGGCGACTTTGCTCTTTGGAAGAGAACTGGAACTGATGAACCATACTGGTATTCGCCATGGGGGATTGGAAGGCCTGGATGGCACATAGAATGCTCAGCAATGTCCATGAAATATCTTGGTGAAAGTTTCGATATTCACACAGGAGGTGAGGATAATATATTTCCACATCATGAAAATGAGATTGCACAGAGCGAAGCTGCTACAGGGAAAAGGTTCGTAAAATATTGGCTTCATACAAGGCATGTTTTAATAGGAGGAGAAAAAATGTCCAAATCTTATAAAAGGCTAATTTATCTAAGAGATGCTGTGAAGAAACATGGTGCTTCGAATTTAAGGCTTTATTTGTTGCAAACCCATTACAGGAAACAGCTTTTATATGATGAGAAAGGATTAGAAGAGGCAAAACTTTTAGTTAACAGAATAAGGAAATCAGTTCAATATCTTCAGTTATTCATTCTAAGAAATGTTCAAGGAAAGAATGAAGAAAAACTTATAGAGAACATTCAAAGGAATATAGAGGCTTTCATAGAATCAATGAATGATGACCTTAATACTCCCCTTGCAATAAAGGCCTTGAATGATATAGCCAAGGATATTCTACAATACATTGAAAACAACGGTTTCATTAGTTCAAGTTCATCTAAAATAATACTTGAAAAGATCGATCCAATTGCAAATATAATTTTTGGCGATTTGTATAGCAGAGAAATAAAAATAGATATATCTAAACTGTTTTGGATTGTTGAAATGTTGTTAGAAGAAAGGGATAAATTAAGGAAAGAAGGAAACTTTCAGAAATCTGATTTAATTAGAAGCAAATTGAAAGAAATTGGAGTAGAAATTGAGGATTCCAAATTTGGTTCTCTTTGGTATATTAATCCTAAACAATGAAAGAAAATAGTAACGCTGAAATTGACAAGATAATTGAAGAAATCACATACGTAATACAAAGAAAAAAGGATCCATTTGAAGTAAACGTAGCAGAACTTCTAAATAAGCTTAACCAAATATTCAAAAAGATTAGAACCATTGAAGAACTAAGTAAAGATGCTGAAGCTATGGACCACATAGCAACTGTTGTAAAAGAGCAAGCAGGATTACTTTACGAAAGAACTTCATCGCTTTTTATATCACCTAAAAGATTAGCTGAAAAGCTTGAGAAATTTTCAGTTTATGAATTTAGCAGATTAATCGAGCTGTGTTTGCACCCGGTTGCTTCAACCAACTTTATAAATTCAGATTCAATAAAATCAGGCTACGAGTATTGGTTTGCTAAGAATCCTATAAAGATTGAAAAGAAAAGCTATGAAACCGAAATTGGGTTTATATCCGCGAATGATATTTACGTCCAAGATAAAAATTTCATTAAAGAGCTAGAAGAATTTGAAACCGACTTGATGAAAAAATTACCATTGAACTTGACGAAGGAAATGGAAAATATGAATGCTAAAGAAAGAGTTAGATTTCTTTATTTCATCTCATTCCTTATAGCTCAAGGAAAATTGCATGTTTCAGAAAGCAATGAGGAGATTTTAATTGAGAAAGGGCCCTCAAAGCGCAATTATAGCATTATATTTAGGTTGAAAACATGAGCAGTAAAAAAGCAGAGAAAAGAAGATTAACGATTTTCAATAAAATGAAGAAAATGCTTATCTTTTTATTAGTTCAAAGAAGGAATGTCCCAGGTGCAAAGGGCTTTGAATTGAGAAGAATAATAGGAACAAAGTATCCTTTTATAGCAAATTTACTGAATAAGGAACTTGAAACGTTTGGCCTTAAAATCAACATCGTATTTCAAGGAAAAGTTGAGAATCCTACTTTACAAGATTATGATAGGGCGCATTTTTATATAGTAACATCAGATCCATTGGTTTCAACACCCCTTAAGGGTCAGTTTAATATGGAAGAGCTCTCTGCTTTGTCTGCAAGCATACTTTATTTAGTTTCAAAAAATAACAGATGCAGTTATGAAGATTTGATGGATTTCTTGAATAAAAAAATATCAAAAACAAAATCAAAAAGATATCTTGACAAGTTTATAAAAAAAGGCTATTTAGAAATCGATGAAAATGATACTATTAAATTAGGATGGAGAACTTATGCCGAAGTTGAAATAGAAACTTTATTAAAACTTGTAACAATCTATAATTTGTAAATTGCAGTTACTTGAATTCATTGCCTCTTTCATAGGAATAATTATTATTGGATATTTATTGGCTGAAGGAAGCGATTTTATTGGAAAATTGATAGGAAGAAGGTTTACAGGAAGAATTTTATTAAGTATTTCTTCAGAACTTCCAGAATTCCTTGTTGTAGCTTATTCTGTAATTTTAAACATTCCAGATGTAGGTTTAGGTGCAATACTTGGAAGCAACATACTTATGATGAGCTTAGGAATTTCAATATTTATTCTTGCTTCTACCACCAGATTTTCTTTAAAACCTTTAAAATCAATTAATTTGTCAAAGTTTAAAAATGATATAATTATTTTCCTAGTTTTATCAATCTTAATCCCTGTTACGTATCTAGACGGATTTGAAATATATGATGCAATTGTGTTCTTATCGATGTATATAATATACATATACTTGGCAGGCAAAGAAAGAAAACTTGAAGTTCTTGAAACAAGCGTAGACTCTAATGGTAAAAGAACTTTTAGTTCTAAACTTTATGCAAGCATTTTATTCATTATTATAGGAACTGTTGGATTGGTTATTTTGAGCGAGACATTTACCTCATCATTGAACAATATTGCAATAAACTTAGGAATACCTGCGATTGTGCTTGCGCTGATCCTCTCGCCTTTAGCTGCTGAAATGCCTGAAAAAGCTTCACTTGTTTTTCTAGCAAGAAAAGGTGGAGAAAGCGTGGATATAATGATAGGCACAATATTTGGTTCTAAAATTCTCAACAGCTCTTTTTTGATAACAATGTTTGTAGTTCTTCATTATTTTCTATTAGGAGGAAAAGTTTCGTTTAGCTACACAGGTATGATGGAGGCTATATTAGCTTTGGTTGTAGGAATCATTGCTACTGTATTTATGTTGGATAGGAAAATAACAAAAATAGAAGGATTTGCATTCTTAGCAACATATATATTTGCAATAGCAATTCAATTCTTATTTTTCTAGCTTATACCTCCTATTGAGACTTCTTGAATAAGAATATAAGGGGATCTTATATTGCCTACATACCTATACTGAGTATGAGACTCTCAATAGTAGTAAATTAAGAAAGAATAATTTAGCAACTTTATCCTTATATATTTCTATTCTATGATTAACATATATGCCAACACTAAACACTGGAACAGTAATAGCTGGTGCATATGCTGATAAAGTTAGAAGGACACTCTTTGCCTTAACTAGAAATCTTCAAGAGAGCGGTGCAATAAAGAGTGAGGATGTAGCATACGGTGCAGCTGTCTTAAATCAAATACTTTATAAAATAATTGTTGAAAAATTAAGATGCGACAAAGGAGATGTTGTAAGAATCGTAGTAGATTATGAAATCAAGGACTCAAAAATAAACTGGAAACTTGATACTTTAAAGGTTGAATGGTTTGTAAGAAAAAATCAGGAAGAAGTTGATAAAGCAGTAAAGGAGGCAATCTCAAGCGCAAACGTATAAAAAAATTATTTAATTTATTTTATCTCTTATACTTGCTTTACTTCTTAAGCTTGCCTATTCTGTATACTGTTCCTCCGCAGATAGGACAAGTACCCTTAATCGCTGTTCTACCGTTCTTTAGCGTTACTTCCTGGGGGTTCTTTATTTCCACAGATTTCTTGTCCTTTACACAATAGGCCGTTACCATGTTTCCTATGTATGTAAATTGTTTTTTAGTATATAAATCTTATGCTATTCTCAAGTAAAAATCAATCTATAAGTTTTTAAACTAAAAAACCGTAAAAAAAACCGTTATGCTTATATAATAAAAAAATGTATAATATTTAAATGATTAAGTATAATTATTTATGCATCTTCTTCAACATCTTGTAGATTTCTCTCAGTCTCTTTGATTCAGCATTCATTAAAGCTATAAAAAAATCATTTTTTTCTTCTTCGAATTTATCGATTATATGTATAGCATCTGTAAATGAAATGTTTGCAGCAAAGGTTAAAGCAGCCAGTCTTTCTTTTTTTGCTACATAATCAGCTATGATTTCGAGTCTTTTTTTAAGAAATTTTATTTTTTTGTTTATTTTTCCTTCTTGAATTGAATTGATTAGCTTATGAATGAATTGAGCTGGCCTTTTAGTAACTGCTACCCTTTTTGAGTTGCAGTATGGACATGAAAAATTCTGAATGTTCATCAAAGGAATTTGATCGACATAATCCCAGCACTCAGTACAAACCAACGTTAAACTTCTACTTAAAAGTCTCGTCTTATATGCTTCTATGATGTAACTTTGAGATTGAATTTGTGATGGATTTGATATAAATTCGGGAAGAAGCTTGATCAAGTCTAAAGAAAGCTTACTAACCGTATCATTCCTTAAAACCTGTATTTCTTTTGTTGCTATTTTTCTAATTACATCCTTCGCACCTTTAACATCTAAATCTCTTGAAAGGATTTCTTTTAAAGTTTCTTCATAAACTACGGAATTTTTGTAAGCTAGAATTAGGTTTTCAAGCAATTTAATTTCGATTGAAACATCATGTTTAATAATACCAAATCTTTTCGCTACATGTAGAAATCTATATCTAACAAGTGGTTCGTCTTTACTTAGAATAGAATATATCAATGCATCTATATCATAAAGGTATAATTGTTTGATAATTCTCTCTACTGTTTTCGAATCAATATTTCTCGATAGAATTATTATATTATAAGGCGTGACTATTGTTCTTATACCTTTCCCTCTTTCCTTGCTAATTAAATATGTCAGTATCTTTCCTATTGTTCTATTGATTCTGTTTCCATAACAGGAGTTTACTATTACAGCTTCTCTCCATTCTTCTAATGTAATTAGCTTTTCGTTTGCAAGATTGTATTCTTCCTTATTGAAACTTTTAAAATAATCAATCACATTTTTTAAGCTCTCGTTATCAACTATTTCTTGAGATATTCTAGATCTTACTAAATCGAAATTATTGGAATTATAGTATACAAATTTTCTTAAATTAGAAGCGTGCAAAGCTATTTCCTTTGTTACTGGAATTTCCTCGCCAACCCATGAAGGGATAGCACCAAATATGTCTTCTGCTTTTTTACAATGAACAACTCTTGAATCTTCGTTTATTTTAGTTATTTCCCAAACTTCTCCTTTAAGAACAAATTTGACACACTCTTCTCCATATTCTGCTAAGAAGGATTCATCTAAATATCCAACAAATTCTTCTTTATCGTTTATTACCGTAAATTGAATTTGGTCAGGAATCATGCTAAGATTTTCTATATAATAGCCTAAGCTACCTGTTGCTCTTATAAGTTCTTCTCCTTCTCTTATTAAAGCTCTGGGTTTAAGAGTTTCAAGGAGTTCTATTACTCTTTCTACTTCTTCTCTTGTTATATTCATATAGGGATAAGCTTTTGATATTATTGAGATAAGTTCATTTATTCCTACTTTACCTTTATCCAATACAATTCCTACTATCTGATGGGCTAATACATCTAATGGCTTTTCTGGTATTTGAATGCTTTCAAATTCGTTATTCATTGCTTTCTCAACTATAACGTAAGATTCAAAGAATGAATCTATGTTAACAGGCAGTATGCTTCCTTCAGCTATTCCTTTAATAAAATGGCCACTTCTTCCAATCCTTTGAACCATTCTTGTTACTTGCCTTGGAGAATTGTACTGAATTACATAATCTATATTTCCGATATCTATTCCAAGTTCGAGAGAAGATGTGCATACGATTCCTTTTATTTTTCCTAGCTTTAAAGACTGTTCAGCAAATGTTCTTGATTCAGTGGATAAAGAACTATGATGCACATAGAAATCAAGTCCTAGGAATCTTAATCTACTTCCTAGTATCTCTGCTTCAGTTCTAGTATTTGTAAAAACTAAACAGGCGTTTTTATTTTCTGTTAAATCCTTAATGGTTCTTAGCCTAGAAACTACTTCTGGATGTATAACAATTTCATTTGAGATCTTAAAATCCAATTCTTCTATGCTAGGATAAATTACTTTAATTTTCATTCTTCTTTCTTCAGAAGCGTTTACTATTTCACAGTTCTCATCTTTTCCAACTAAGAAATTTGCGAGTTTTTCTGGTTCTCCAATCGTAGCTGATAAGCCAATAATTTGAAACTTACCAGCTAAGAATTTAAGCCTTTGTAAAGCAATTGAAAGCTGAACTCCTCTTTTATCTTCAGCAAGTTCATGTATTTCATCAACTATTACGATTTTAACATTTTTTAAATGCTCCTTTATCCTTTTACTTATTAAAAGTATCTGCAAGGTTTCAGGAGTGGTAACAAGAATATCTGGAGGCATTAAAACTTGTTTTCTTCTTTCAGATTTCGTTGTATCTCCATGTCTTACTGCACATCTAAAATCAAGCTTGTTTGACCATAGGGTAATTCTATCAAGCAAATCCCTGTTCAAAGACCTTAAAGGCGTTATATAAATCAAGCTTATTCCTTTTCCTCTCTGTTCATATATTAAATCAAGAGAAGGTAGCAAAGCAGCTTCTGTCTTACCTGTTCCTGTTGGAGATATTATCAGTACATTCTTTCTCTGAAGAATTAAAGGAATCGCCAACCTTTGAGGAGCCGTCGGTTCATTTATATTGAATTCCCTAAGGGCAGACTGAACCCTTTTTGATAATAGCTCGAATACCACTAACAAAAGAATAAATTGAATTACAGATATATAAGAATAGCTTGAATTGCAAACTCAAAAGAGATACATCGTGTTTGCAGAAAAGGGAAATTATGAAACAAAAGACAGGTTAAATTTATTCATAAAAATTAAGGAAGACTTTTCAAAATTTTTTAGGTTGGTAGATATTAGAATTGCATCAAATCATATTGAGGTAGATGTTATTTGCTATGATATTAAAAATCTTAAAGTTCTGGAAAAGTTCTTCAAAATTAGCTGCATAAGAGATTTAAGTGTAGATACAAAGGTTAATCCATTCTTCCTAGCAAGATACTTCTTCAATAAAGAAAGATTTTGGGAAGTTCATGAGATATTGGAAGGAGTTTGGAGGAAAAAGGAAAGCGATGAGAAAAGAATACTTCATGGACTTATTCTTTTGGCTGCGAGCTATGTTCATCTTCAAAGAGGAAGGGAACAAGTTGCAATTTCAGTATTGCAGAGAGCTTTCGATGAACTTAAGGATTATAATGAAAGGTATGAATTTTTTGAAATAAACAAAATAAAAGATAGAATGAAAGATATGTTGGAAAAAAGAAAAATGATTGTTTTTAAAATCTAGCTATTTGAAAAGCCACTTTTCTTCTGGCATATTTAAACTTCTAGCAGGAAAATCTTGATCTATGGTCTCGAGACCTTTTACTAAAACTGCTGGAATTCCCTCTTCAGCTTGACCAATTAACAATTCAGCTGCAGATGCGATTTCATCAGCATGTGCTATATTTTTGACATGTAAAACATAACCATATCTATCTTTCTTTCCTCTGTAATCTCTAAAAATTGGCACCCCTGATGCACCTATAGCAAAGTTTACTTGTCCTTCTCTTAAAGGTCTGCCATATGTATCTGAAATTATTACCCCAACATTCTTTCCGGTTCTAATTTTTATTTCATTCCTAATTTTTTTAGCAGATTCATCAGGATTTTCAGGAAGCAAAATGTAGAAATCTTCTCCTTCTATGTTAGATTTATCTATACCTGCATTTGCACAGACAATTCCTTGTTTGTTTTTTACTATAAGATGGCCTGGAGCAACCTTTAATATTTTTTCGCTCTCTCTTAAAACAAGCTCAACAAATCTTGGGTCTTTGCCACAAATTTTACTTATTTCGATTGCTTCTTTGCTAGGTTCTATTCCTTTGATGTTTACAATTCTCCCTTCGCTTTTTGAGACTATTTTATGTGCTATTACAAAAATATCGTTGTCCTCAAGATCTATTTCCATCTTTTTAACAGCTTTCAGCAAAATCTCGGCTATGTTATCGTTGGGTTTTATTTCAGGAATCCCATCGATTGCTATTATTCTTATTTCTTTCATTCAAAATCCACCTTATATATTGAGTTGAATATTTATCGATATTTAAAGTAATTAAATATTTTAACCTTGGATCATCATCAACATCTAGAGCTATCCTTTCACTTGAATAGACATATACCTTCAAATTAGCTTCTAAAGCATTCTTAAGATGCATAATAAAACTTCTCCTTCCTTCACCAAATTCCAATTTAAACTTTAATTCGTTCTTTATTGCAAGCAAGTTTGTACCTGAATCACATGAAGGAGAAATAACTACATCGTATTCATTAAGAAGTTCTATAACTTTCTCAACATCTTCTTCGGAAACTAAAGGAATATCACAAGGAATTATTATCTTTGCATCATATTGTTTTAGATCTTTAATATGTCTTTCCAAAGCCTCATTCAGTGATGCAGAATCGAATATTAATTTGAATTTTCTTTCATCGCTTAACTTTAATTCTTTTTCCTGTGAAATTATGTATATATCATCTATTTTGCTTGAATTAACTAGAGCTTTTATTACATCTTTTAGCATACAAAGGGTAAATTCTATTCTTTCTTTCTCGTTTAAAATATTCGATAATCTGCTTTTACTCTTTTCAAGCTCCTTTAAAGGAATCAGAGCGCAGACTTTCATAAATAAAGCTTATCGATTATAGTTTTAGCCAATCTGACTTTGTCTTCTTTGGTTTTCATGTCAATGTTTGTTTTAATCACTTCTATACCCAATTTTTTTATTTCTGAATCATCATCGTTTTCATCTATAACAAAGAAATCTATGATATCTTGATAGAGCTTAGCAACCTGTAAAGAAGAAACTTCCAATCCTAAGCTTTTCATCAATGTTGCAGCAGGACCGCTGTATGGATTATTACCTTTTATAGGGCTTACTGCTACTTTCAATGCCTTACTATCTGCAATGGTTTCTTTAAGTTTTGTTAAACTTAAAATTGGACCTATGCTTGTTATTGGATTGCTTGGACCGATTATAATGAGCTTTGAGCTTAAGACTGCATCTATCGCCTTTTCGCATGGTTGTGCTTTTTCAATTCCTTCGAATATAACGCTTTTAACTGGCATTTCACCTCTGAATAGAACCCAAAATTCTTGAAAATGTTTCTTATTTATACCGTCGAATATGTATGTTGTAACACTATCATCACTCATTGGAATTATATTGCAATCTACGTTAAACTTGTTGGCTAGAAAGTTTGTTACTTGACTCAATTTCATTCCGCTTTTCAATAGATTTGTTCTTACTACATGTATAGCTAAATCTTTATCGCCCAAATTGAACCAAGAATAAGTTGGAACTATCTTAGTTATCATATTATGAAAATTAAAGGTATCATCCTTGATTCCCCAACCTCTTTCTTCATCAAAAATTCCAGCTGCTGCATAAAGGATCGAGTCAACGTCTGGGCTTATATGTAAACCGTAGATTTCAATATCGTCTCCTGTATTGCAAATGACGCTTACTTCTTTTTGAGGTAAAACGTTAATTATTCCTTCAAATAACTTTCTTCCTCCTGTCCCTCCTGATAACAGTGTAAGCATTATAACTAAATATATAGTTTAATTATATCTTTTTAAGCAATGTTTGCTTAATCTTTATACAAGAGTGTTATCTAGAATTTCAATTAAAAAAAGTACTGTAATTCACCTTATTCTACTGAACATAATTATATTCTTGATTTCTGTTTTTACCGCTAATTTAGATTTTGGAAGCTTGCCAGGTTGTTCAGCAACTCCTTGGCAAGTTTTCACTGGAACAGGTGTTTCAAGCTTACAATGCGATCTAGGACAGGTAAATTATTTGGTTATACATGATCATTTCTATTGGCAGCTAGTTACCTCGATTTTTGTTCACTTCGGCTACATTCATATTGCACTTAACATGATCGCTTTATTCTATTTTGGCTTTATTATTGAGGCAAACTATGGAAGAAAAAATTTATTGATAATATTTTTCCTATCTGGAATCATAGGTAATATAGCTTCTCTTTTCTTGTTACCTTTAATATTCAGCGATGAAGGTCTATACATCATATCCGGCGGTGCTTCAGGAGCAATATTCGGTCTAATTGGTGCCTATGCAGTTCTAGGAAAAATATCTGGTTCTTTTTTATCAGCAATCTTGTATGTTATAATAATTTTTATAACAAGTTCAATTATTCCAGGCGTAAACATAATAGCACATTTATTTGGTCTTATTTCAGGAGGAATAATAGCCTATACTAGAATGAAATATCACTAATTCTTCATTTAATGAAAGATTAAAAGTATTGTCATATACTAAAGTTATATTATAAGATAGTTCATTTAAAATTGAATATAGAAAATATGAATATTCAAATTCAAAATTATTCATACTTAATAAGATTTTCAGGGGATGTAACCTACAGGAAGCATAATTCAAGAGAATTATTTGAGAAAATTTTACTTCATAACATCATTTATGCTCTGAAGAAAAGTAACGTTAGTTACAATGTAAATAAAATGTCCGCAAGAATATTTCTTGAAACAAGCAGAGAAGTTTCGCAAATTCTTAGTAAAATTTTTGGGATAAGTAGTTTCTCTCCCTGTGTAAAGTTGGATTTTCTAAATTTGGAAGATCTTGGTAAAAAAGTCTTTGAGATATATAAAGAAGAAGTAAAGGGGAAGAAGTTTGCAATAAGATGCAGGAGGGCTGGCAAACACGATTTTACCTCACAGCAGGCTTCTTCATATATAGGAAGTTTACTATTGCCCTATTCAAGTGGTGTAAACCTTGAAAATCCCGAAATTGAGATAAGCTTAGAAATAAG
>AQVQ01000028.1 GCA_000375685.1 crenarchaeote SCGC AAA261-N23 | reverse complement strand
AGGAATAATGCGATAAGAGCAACTGTTTCAATGAATATCGCAATTTCAGAAACCCTCCTAGTCTTTTCCAAAAACTATTTAGAAGCTTTAAGATATGTTTTGTATTGGTTAAAAGAGAAAAGAATTAATCCAAACAAAAACAATGTTATAAGCATTGTACATAAAAAACTATATAATATACTCAAAAGTTTTAATCTTTCTTCGAAAATAGCGCAAGACTGCTATAGGAATGCAATTTCAATATACAAAGGCTGGTGTAACAATCCTAATAAAGGAAGATTTCCTATAGTTTTTAAGCCAACAGTTTGGTTAACTCCAAAGCTATCATATACTGTTAATTTCAATGAAATGTTCGTTAAAATATCAAAAATTGGAGAATTTAAAATTTTAGGATATCCTAGAAACTATAAAGAATATTTATCATGGAAAATGAGGGAATCAAGATTAGTATTTCGTAATGGAAAGGCTTTACTTAAGATAGTTTTTGAAAAATTTATTCAAAAAATTGAGCCTAAAGATAGCATAGCAGTTGATATAAATATGCAGAACATAACAGCAGGAAAAGATGAAAATAATTATGTTAAAATTAATACTAGAATTAATGAAATTTATCATTATAAATCACTAGCAGAAAGATTGCAAATAAAATATCCAAAAAGATGGAAAGAAAATAGAAACATTAAAAGAAGAATAATGGTATTTCATATAAAAGCAAAAAATATTGCTGAAGATTTTGCTAAAAAAATTGGCAAAAGAATTATTAACGAAGCTATTAAAATGAATGCTAATGTTATCAAGCTAGAAAATTTAAGAAACTTAATCAAAAACGTTAAAAGACTTCATAAAAAGTTTAGGGATAAGCTTTATTTAATGCAGTATAGAAAAATTCAATATTGGATTGATTGGCAAGCAAAGAAACATGGTTTATTAATTAATTATGTTTATGCTGCTTATTCTTCAGTAAAATGTCCTAAGTGTAATAGAAATATGAATGAAATATCATATAGATGGTTTAAATGTTCTTGCGGTTATGAAAATGATAGAGATATTATTGCAATAATTAATTTAAATGGAAGGGGTTCTCTGAGCCTCTCGACTGCCCCTCATATGCGAGATGTAGCTCCGAATCAATTGAGGGGAACCCTCTTCCTTTAAGACGGGGAGAAGTCAGTATCTTAAACTGGGATGTAGTATTGGTGCTGAAGGTTTCTGTTGGTGGTTTTTCAGGTAACGAAAAGAAAGCTATAATCATAAATATGTAGGCAATAAGTATTATTATACTGCCAATAACTATAATATTAATATTGAACCTATTTAAATAGAGCAAAGCCTTTTTTTAAAAGATTTTTTATAAACCGTAAGTTACTTACGGGGCGTAAGTTATGCTTTTGGATCCTGATCTGACCTCCTCCCCACCCTAGAAGGGTGAGGGTTCACTTTTAGAGTAGCTCATTGGTTTCCAGCATCGATTCGTGGCTACATATCTCATTTGCTGGACATTAGAAGGATCAGAGCTTCCCCCATTTTATCTGGTTTAAATAAACCTTCATTAAAAGGGTTGCCAGCCCTAAATCTGGATTCTATTAAGAAACCTTCATTAAAAAGCAATACTGAATGCTCCTTCCTAAGTCCCATAAAGCCCTCTATCAAGCTTAGGAGGAGCGTCACTGAATTTCCTAAGAAAAATTTTTCTTTTAATTATTTAAGCCTTTTCATCCCCGCCATAAATGGCGAGGCTTTCATTTATGTAACATTAAGAGAGCTTGGAGAACCATTCGTAATAATTGATGTTAGAGCACTGTACTTCCAAAAGGTTTTAAAATATTAGCTGAAAGCATTCTTGCTGAGGAGTTCATCAGAAAAATTAAGGAATATAAAGGGCTATTTGAGAAATTGGAAGATAAATTAGTGGAGCTAATTTCAAGGATAGAATCAATTAGCGCTGGTCCTCTAGAAATAAAAGTAAAGAAGAGTAGAAAACCCCGATTAGCAGTTATGTTAAATGAGATCAACGATTGGTGTGATAAAAATGGAAGAATATTTATAGTTGCTATTGATGAAGCACAATATCTTAGATTCTCTAACAAAAGATTTGACCTCTTGTTATCTTGGTCGATTGATAATTTAAAGAATATATACGTTTGTCTTAAAAAAGTTAAAACAAGGATATAAACATGCAGATATTACTTCTTTCCGAATCTCTCCCTGACCCAGGACCTGACGTCGTAGAATATGATGTTGTCGTAAGGACAGGCCTCCGCACAATCTCCCACACCTATACACTTAAAGGACTTGAACTCTCCCTTCTCTATGAAGGAGGCTCTCATGTCCGTCAAGCCCACGGGGCAAGCTTTAGCACAATCCACTGTTTTACAGGAGAGACAAATAGCCGGATCTCTCACCTTAAGTCTAAAGAATCCCAGGCTTCCGAAGAATTGGTTGAACGTTCCCCAGGAACACCAACCCTGTGTCACGCAAGCGTAGGATCCCATGAACGGTATTGAGATGAACACGATGTACCAAAGGAAGTTGAAGTAGAAGGAGTACAGGAACTCCGTAGGATCTACGCCGAACAGGGTGATGTTTAGCACCCCCACCTGATCCAGGTACGATATAACACCAGAGGCTAACAGGGTTCCCCAGACGGAGAGTGCTATGACCTTGTACCACGGCCTAAGTCTACTGGTGAGCGTCTTTCTACCCAACTTGGAGCTTCTGTTGAACGTCTTGAGAGAGTCATAAAACGTCCCCTGATACATGGTAGGTGCGGTACATGTGACCGAGCAGATCTGTCTGGAACCGAAGAGGAAGGAGAGGACGGCGCTAACTACGTATGTCCCTATTATTCCAGTAAAGAGATATTGTGGTGTCACAGGCCCGAGTGTTCCCAAGCCCATACTCCACATGTACGGGATGTAATCGATACGTGAGGACAGAGGCGAAAAGTAGGGTAGATAAATCGTGTAAATGGCATAAGCTGAGACCATGAGGGCTAACCTGAATTTGTTCTCCCTGAGTCTCACTTGCCATATCCTGAACACGGCCAAAAGCCCCATCTCGCTTCCCATCATAATGAGGAACCAGAGGGAGCCAGTGACGGTCCCCACGATGGAGAGGAAGTCAAAGAGAGCCCCTATCCCGAAGTCCGTGCTGGGATTGACGAAGCCCAGGGATAGAGAGGATAGAAATCCTGAGAGCCCAGGGGTCAAGATCCCAGAGACGAAGTCGAGTACTCCTCCCATGAGCCACTCCATGACGAAGGTGAGTGCCACAAAAGAGAAGGTCCACTTGGAGTCCCTAGTGTAGTTCCCCTTTATGTGACTTGGGCCCACCAGCGCCCTGTATATGAACCACGACATTCCCGCTACCATGGAAAAGTCAAAAAGGTACCAGCTCCCCAGCAGGTAGTAAAAGAAGATTCCCGCCATCATGGCGGTGAAGATAAGCATAAGCTCCAGTGAAGTCATGGTCTCCTGAACCGGCCTCAGCCTGGACCTATAAAGCGCCTCGTAGATAAGGACAGTCGCCACAATCATCAGGCTAGCATTGAGCCATACAACGTCTGTAACGAAAGATGGATTTGAGGGAAGGATCACTGGGGCTATCGCCATTATGGGAAGAGCTACGGTAAGGAAGTTCTTGAGAGGTTGAGTCAAAGTCCTCCAAGAGTACAACAGGGTGAAGGCCATCTCGGATATCATCACCCCGAAGTACCAGTAGTTCTCCACGCCCAAGAGGGGATTCCCGAGATGTCCGGTCGACATGGCGTAGAAGGCCTCTCCCATGAGGGCTTCAGACAAGGCCATGGTGACTGCGAAAACTAGGAGCGTGACCCAGTTTCTGACCTTGACTCCGACTCCCCTGTTCATCCTCATGAGTATAGAAACCAGACCGATCACCATATAAGCCGAGTTGGAAGCAAGGGCCAACACCTCAGTAGTCTGGTTAGATGAGGAGAAGAACACGGCCAGAGCTGCGAACATCACTACCATGCTCCCACTGAAGTATAGCACTAGGAGTAGCCCAATTCCGTCGATTCCCCTCTTTACTAGGTAGATGAGATAGATAGAGAATACAGTCATTATGAAAGCTATTGGGAAGAATACTAGCAGCTGTTCACCTTGAGGTATTGGTGCCATGAATATTGACATGAATATTTTTCTGTTACGGGGTTTTAAATGTTTGGTATCTAAACGGATATAAAATAATATTTTTAGATTATTTAGACTATATTAATTTAGGAGGATTACCAGCGTTTACCCGTGGCGTAACTTACCTTCTTTAATCACTTCTAATTCCGTCACGGGCACTCCTCTTAAGGGGTCATACACGCTCTCACCTTCAAGTCCTTGGGCCCGTGAAGGGAAACACCTCTACCATCCCATCCACACTTTATCACCCCCGTCCCCGTGAGCGATGTCCGTCATCGGTTGGGAGATAATCAAAAGAGAATTCTTGGGCAACACTACATAGCTTAATCAAAACGATATTTAGAAAGTTAAAAATAACTAGTAGTTACGTAAAAGAGTTGCAGTCTGTGTTTAGGGAGTTCGCCGACCTCCTCCGCATTAAAATCTCAAAAATAAAACCTACAGTATCAGGAATTATTGGGGCAGGATTAGGATTAAACCTTTAAAGTTTTGGTAGTAGGATACTATAGAAGCTAGGAATATGAATATTCCTGCTGCAAGAGATAAACTGAAAGCTAAATTAGGTTTTTCTTCAGTCATAAGGACATTACATATATATCGCTTTTAAAGTTCTTATGGCCTCCTGCCAAAAAGCAGCTTTAAACTCGAATAACCTGGTTTTCTTATGGCCGGCCAGAGATAAACTCCTATTTTCCTAGATCTAGGCTTAATTACTGGTAAATGAGCCTAAGAGAAGAGAAGAAAAATTTTTCTAAAAATTTTTCTAAAGTAATAACGATTATATTCGGATTGATATTTGGATATATTTTTTGTAACTACAGGAAGTGAAGTTTGTCTGCTTCGCGATTTTCTTAAATTAGACTCTGAAGACTCACCATTAAGAGGTAGAGTAAGGAGAGAGGTATTTCTGGATAGATTTACTGATGAACAAAGCATGGAATTTCTTAAGAGAGGCTTTGCTGAAGCAGGAATAAATGTACCAGAACCTGAACTCAAAGAAATCATATCTGAATTAGATGGTATTCCTGGCTGGTTAACGCTTTATGGTTACTATAGAACTGTAATAAATCTTAATCATAAAGAAACTCTTAATAGCATTATTGAAGAAGGTTCTGCAATCGTACTTTCTGAGCTTAGAAAAATAATCGAGAATTCTTGGGCTAGATATGTAGTAATTCTAAAGGCTATTGCTTCAGGATTGAAAAGATGGAAAGATATAAAAGCATATGTAGAGTTAAGAATAGGTTCAATACCAGATAATAGATTTGATGGGCTTTTAGAAAAAATGGTTAAGTATGGCTACGTTAAGAAAATTAATGGTGAATACATTATAGAAGATTCCATACTAAAGTATACTATTATAAATAAGTTATAGCCGTAACGTTTCTTAAATAAAACTTATTGGGACTGTTCTTAGGGAAACTCTAACAATTCTTAAACATTTTGTGCTTATTAACTTTTCATTTTTCTGTGAAGTTTTTAGTTATTTGCCAGTTCCAAATCTTTATATGTCTCTTTAACAACATTCATGGAAACCGAAGAAGAAAATAAAGTTTCCTTTCCTCCTTATGTGAAAAGATACAGAACAATAAGTCTATCTCTCTCCATTGTAATAATAGCAGGCTTCTTAGTTGCTTACCTTTTGAACGATTTAATAATTTTGAATTACGTTCATATAATAACTGGTGGAACATAGACAGGCATAACTTTATTCATGGGAACAGTAATGAGAAGAATAATGTTAACACTAGATATAAACGCCAGAAAAGAAGTTGCAAAAAGATTGTCTCCTCTCCTTTTGTTTTATGCCTACTCTCGCAGCCGTCACGATTATATCAGACTACTACCCGGCAGTTAAATTAGGAGTGCTTATAATAACTTTTCCTTGGATGATCGCTACAAGGATAATCGTTATAATACTCATTATTATAAGCTTTGGAATTATAATTGAATTATTTTCATAGGAAGCAAATCTCCTTTCCAGTTCAATACCCAAATATTATTCTTAGAAGCAAGTTCCAAAACATGAGGAAGAACAATGTCTGTATATATTACTTTTATTAACTTAGGTCTTAAAAGCTCAGGCTTATATTTCCTAATCAGCTCAATTTTTTTCTCCACTTCGTTAACTATTCGAGGTCCTAATCTAACAGAAGCTTCTCCAATTACGCAAATATCTCCACTTGCACCATAGATATTAATTTCTCTTCCTTTTATGAACAATCTGTCAAGCTTAATTTCTATACCAAGTTCTTTATTTAACCTGTAGCTTATAACATCCCTCGCTTCTTCTTCTACTGAAATAGTTAATCTTTCAACAGTAATACTGAGCCTTCTTTGTTCTTCGCGCATTGCTCTCATCTCTAAGCGTATGCTTTTAATTTCCTTCCATAATTTATTCTGGCCTTCTCTTAAACTTCGTATTTCTTCCCATATTTTATTTTGATCCTCTCTAAGACCCTTTATTTCTTCCCATATTTTATTTTGGCCTTCCCTAAGACTTCGTATTTCTTCCCAAATTTGGTTCTGGCCTTCTCTTAAACTTCGTATTTCTTTCCAGATTTGGTTTTGACCTTCTCTAAGGCCCTTTATTTCTTCCCAGATTTTATTTTGGTTTTCCCATAATTTCTCTTGATTTTCTTTGAGCGCTTTAATTTCTTCCCACATCTTATTCTGATTTTCCCATAACTTATTCTGCTCTATTCTAATTTCCTTTATTTCTTCGAGAATTTTAGTTTGGATTTCTTCAAGTCTGTCTAATCTTTTAAGAATATCAGCAAGCCCCAAATAGCCTGCTACAGCGTAGCGAAATTCTTTATCCTTATCTAACAATTCAAGGAATTTTTCCTTAAGCTCGCTTTGCACTCTCAAAAGAATATGTTTAATAAAATATTTAAGAATACTTTTGATGCTTTGATGAATACTTCTTAATCAATTTATTGCGTAATAATATTAATTATTTCTAAAGAAGAAGTTTCAGAAATAAGAAGACAAGTTGGCTTAGCTGAACTAGAAGCAAATTTGAAGCTTATTCATACATTTACAAAGAAATGAAAGCTTCGCCCTTTAGGACGGGGACAGAAAGATTCAAATACTTTAAAAGAAAATTTTTAAGCATGACAATAAATCTTCTCTCCAGCTCGATAGGGGACTTAATGGGACTTAGGAAGGAACGTTCAGCAAACTTTTATATTTGTTTTTCAATGAGAATCCCTTGTTAATTTTATTCGGGTTCCTGAGAAACATATATGTGGACAGTTCCCTTAGCTTCTTACTACCCCTCATATGCGATATGTAGCTACGAATCAATGGTGAGAAAAATGAAACGCTTTGAAAAGGCAACCCTCGAACTTTTCAAGGCATGAAGGAAGTCAGATATTTCATCTGCTGAGAATTCTTATAGCTTCGAGCTTCCCCATATATTCGGATTTTAAAGACCTTCATAAAGGATAAAATTAAAGAAGAATATCAGAAATAGTTTAGAAAAGTAGAAGAATATGCTAATAATTTAAAGTTAGAAATTAAGAAAACTTCAAAGAATTGAATCTAACATTTTTGTATTCCATAAAGTAGATGGAAAGTATCAAGAATAATACTCGCTTGTTTTATCATTTATCGTATAATATCATACTCGTCCGTAAAGCGCTCGCAAGTATATTTCAAGAAGCATGACAAAATATATTTCGTTATCCATTCTTTTAATTCTTACTTTTTTGCTATTCTTTTTATGTTTATTAAAAAAGGTAAGTTAGATTCTTTTATTTCATTATCTGTAATAAATGAAGTACTCAGAATCTCTATCTGTTTCAGCCATCTCCTCATAACTAATAAATGGTTTAAAATGTCTTTAAAATCAGGTGTGATTAATAACGGATAATATTCTCCATTGAATTTGTAAAAGAAATCTTTTGTTAAACCATCAAAAATTCCTCTGATTCTTTCTTTTCTTTTGAATTTTAATTCGAAGAACAAATTTCTTAATAAAGAAACTTTCAAACTACTGTTTAAAGGCTTTTTCTTCCAAATTTTCCGATGACAAAAAACTCTATTCCTACTTATAAGATATTGTCTACTGAAGCTTTTCCTTTTTAAGGTTCCTTCCTCTAAATGTATTCCCCCTTCAATAGGTAACACTGCACAATAATAACCATTACTCCAAAATGAAAAACCAACTTCTAAATCTTCAGCATCCCAGTAATAATAAGGTTCAAATACTTGTGGAAATCGACCTATACTAACTAACTTCTTAACGTCTAGCGCGAAAAAAGCTCCTACATTGAATGAAACATAAGATAATTTATCTGGATATTCAAAAATTTTATAACCAGCAAATCTTATTATAGGATTAAAGTATATATCAATAAAGCCAGATACATCACTTATATCTTTTTTGTTTTCTTTTGAATTAATACATTGTAAAGAAATGACTTTTTTATTTTTATCAAAAAAATTAATCATATCAGAAACACATTCATTATTAGTAATTATATAATCATTATTCATAAGTACTAAAAATTCATACATCTTATATTGAAATATTTTTTTAATAGCTAGATTAAAACCCCCTACGAATCCGTAATTCTTATCATGCGAGATAAGGTTAACATCGAATCTTTCTATAATATCTATACTTTTATCGGTAGATGCGTTATCAATCAGATAGATATCAGCGGGATATTTGATATTTTTAGCACTTTCAATGCATCTAAAAAAATAACTACCGAGTTTTTTATAACCGTTATAATTTAAAATCAGAATTGCAACTTTTTTCATTTAGATCTAAATATTACCTTAAGATCTTTATTTTCTGCATAATTAATATATACGTCCAAAACAATTCCTTTAATTTTTTGCTAAACATGAATATTCTTCTTCCAGCTTCTTTAGGCCTATAATATATGGTACTAAGTAGCTACTAAACATTCGATGATATATTTTAACATATTCAGAAAAACTAGCTAGCCGATAAAGAGTGTAGCCTTCACAATAAAATTTCCCTCCGTCTAATTTAGCCATACCTTCAAGTAATCTATTATTTACTTTTATAAAATGCTTATCCATTTTTCTTATATATTTTGTTACAACATCTGACCTCCTCCCCGCCCTAAAGGGCGAGGGTTCCCTGAGGTCTCGGGGGTTACACCCCTTTAACGGGCGCTACTCCGTTATGGTCTATGATGAAAGACAACGGTTTTTTCACCGTCGAAACCACAATGTTAGTAGCCATCTTTAGTATGTTTAATGCACCGTTTAAATCCGAGTGAAGTTTGTGATCTAGTGGACAGCTAATTACACCTCTCGGCTTCCTAGTTACTTCAACATTGTGATATGCACAGTACTTAGACGTGTTATATTCAACAACCTCATACACCCTCATGCCATACTCTTGAACCTTCAACTCAATCGCATCCATCAGTTTGCGGTAAGACCATAGATTCACCGTAAACTTGTTACCCTTCTCTTGTGCAATATTGAAGGGATAACCTAGATATATCGTGGGGACTCCTAGCTCGTGGAGTTGTTCTAACAAATGAGACGCGAAAGTTCTGTATAGGTGAAGTAGTCTCCTATTTAACTTCTTGTACAGTCTCTTCATTTCCATTAACAACTCCTCATAAGCCTCATACTCGCCGAGGTTCTTGGTCTTGCTAGCTAATAACTGAACTTCCGATATCTTCTTCTTGAGATAGAAGTAGTCCTCCTTAGTCCTAACACCCTTGTACAACAACCACGTTCCGTCGTTTATTACTACGCTTGCTAAAATGTTTATTCCTAGGTCTATTGAAGCGACCTTGTTTCCCTTAGGTGATTCAACTTGAATGACTTTCCTTTCACCATTGACGATATGTTTAGCTTTGTTACCCCTTCTAGTAGTTTCTACTCCAACTTCAACCGGAATTGAAGCATACCAAGCATTTCTGGTTTCATCGTAGAATATCTCCAGTCTACCTTGCTTACCATACCACCTTAACTTACCTACGAAGTCTATTTCCATATCGAAGTACTTGAGTATTAACTTGTTATTCTTTTCATCCACAACGTAATTATCTTCTCTCACTACTAGTATTAACTTCTTCTTCTTAGTGTCCTTATCCTTCCAGTAACCCGGAGGGCTTACGCGTTTAATGAACAGTGGCAATTTTCCTTCCTTCTTCAGCTTCAGTAGTTTAAAAAATGAATCCCAAGCCTCGTTATTCTTGTTAATAACTTGTTGTGCACTTGCACTACCTAATTTATCCTTGTACTTCTGGTAATACTTATCGTATGTACTCTTAAAGTCTACTTCATGTTGTTTGAAGAACTGTTGCCTTCTCTCGTAGTTTATCTCATTGTATAACTTAGCAGATATATTTGCTAGCCTTCTGAGCTTTCTCTCTTGAAAACAGTTCGGTAGAATTCTTACTACATTTGTCCTCTTGTTCTTATGCTCAACTTCATAGATGCCCTCCTCCGGCATTGCGGGAGAAATCGGCTCCCGCTCCTCACTCCCATTAAATTGGCCGGAGAAAGGCATATTAAAAAATGTGTCTAATTGATATTTAAACACTTCTATAAGGGGTTATCCATCTCCGTCCTAAAGGGCGAGGCTTTACGCACTCTTAACCCCTACTCTGTAACCTCACCAACAACAACATAATCTGGTCTAAACCTCATGGACAGCTTTGTGAGAACCATTAAACTAACATCAAACTTTGTTTCAGGAATACTGTACGTATGTCTAGCCTTCAAATGCTCCCAATGAACATGAGGGAGTCTGAGTTCAGGCGTATCCTCATTCGTGCATATCTTCATCGTCGGTGAGATTATGGTTGCGAGGGAATTAATCATACTAGTCTTACCAGAACCCATCGGCCCAATAATCATCACAAAACCCTTATTCTCAACAAGCAACCAATAATAAGCCGCCATGAGCGGACTCATAGTCCTAAACTTCACAATATGACCAATCGTGAAAAGCTCCTCAGGAAAACGACGAATATCAAAACTAGAACCAGGCAAACTAACTTCACCACTAAAAGTTACCGCAATACAATGACGCTCCTTCGTCATAGAATCCGTGAAAGGTACTGCGACAGTAACACTCTTCCCACAACGCTGCGCAAGACTCTGAACAAAACTTCGCAACACATACTTCACCATTTCCATTCCAGCAAACACACTTCAACAACACGTAACGTATATAATTACATTATAAAGATCACCCTGAAGATTTCTACAGAGATTTATACGAACTAGAAACATTAGAACTATCCGAGGAAATGAAAACGTTATTATGGAACAAGTATTCAGAACTGACAAAAGAACCTACAGTATGGGATAAACTTTTTGATTCTCTTCTTTCTAATCTTCCTAGCTTTATATTAGGTATTCTTGCAACCATAATTGCAACAATAATACTGAAATACTTAGGCTATTTGTAAAAAGATGCAGTCGTAATAGTTCACAATATTCTCTCAATCATTGCTGACAGAAGTTTTTATATTAAATATCTTTGATGATGAATACTAGTGAAGTTTATGTTTGATACTATTAGTAGAGGTTTTGCTTATAAACCAACGTATGAGAATGAGATTGTTTGCTGTTTACAATCAAACTAACAAATTACTTTTCATTGTTATCTTGAATTCCATCATTATTCAAAGACTTAATAATTCAATGTAATCTTTCAATTCTAAATCCAGAGCTTGCTTAACATTAAAACTTAGTTTTAAAAGATCTTTCTTATAAACAAAAATCTCATTATATCACTTATTCCTCTTCATCGTTATCCTTAGTTTTATTCCATAATCATAAACAAGGTAGATGATATCAGGCATACAACAACGCTAATCACAATTAGCAATGCTAACAATTTCTTAGTCAAACCCAAGAAGGCTAACCCTTTATCATGTTATACTAACTTGTAGGTGAGTTTAAAACGATTTAGTTTTACCCTCTCTTATCCATATACACCAACTATCTCCGCTTATATATTGGGAGGCTCTTTGAGAGGAGCTCTAGTAAGTTGCACTATGGCACAACTGACTTCCTCCCCGCCTTGAAAAGGTCGAGGGTTCCCTTTTCAAAGCGTTTCATCGTTCCCCTCAATTGATTCGTAGCTACATCTCGCATATGAGGGGCAGTCGGGTGGCACAGAGAACCACCCCCATTTATATTTCTCAGGATCCCGAAATCGGATAAAATTAACAAGGGATCCTCATTGAAAAACAAAATAAAAAGTTTGCTGTATACTGGATGCTTCTCCCTCAGTCCCATAAAGCCCTCAATCGAGCTGGGGAGAAGCGTTGTTGCCATGCTTAAAGAAAATATCTTTTTAAAATATTTAAATCTATTCATCCCCGCCCTTAAGGGCGAGGCTTTCATTTCTTGTAAAATTCAATAAACAAATGAGAATGAACATCAAAAATTAAACGGAGTCTGTTAATCATAACTTAAATGAAGCTTCTTTGTATATCGGATCCAGAAAACGATAATCCTTTATTATGCTTAACTTCTCCATCTTTTCAACCAATCTTGAAAGTGTTGCTTTTGGTAAAGTTATCCCTTCTTTTTCTTCAATATATCTCCTCACTTCACCCCATGAATTTGAACTTGAAGCAATGGCTTTAAGAACAAGCCTTTCTCTAATGCTTAGCTTTTTAAGCTCATCCAAAGCTAAATTTATAGCTATTTCTTTCAAATCTTTTAAGTCCCTTATACCATCTGCATATTTCCTTCCAAAAAATGCTAGCCATCCAATTATTCCGTCAAAATAATCCAATGCTTCTTCGATTATATTTACAGGCGGATTCAAACCTTCTTCTTTAAATCCACGCATCAAGAATTCCTTAGATTCTTCTCTTGTAAGTCTTTCAACATGTATTTCATAGATGTATCTACCGTATAGAGGAGAATCGGGTCTTTCGATGCCTAAAAAAATCTCTTAGCAAACCTATTTCGGAACCAGCTACTATAAAGTTTATATTTTCAAAATTATCGTAACCGTAAGCTAGCAAGTTTCTTAGCTGAGCTGAAACAGGAGGTTTTGTTGCTTGGACTTCATCTAAAGCTAAGATGAAATTATTGGTTCTTCTATTGATTTCATTGAGCAAACCTACAAGGCTTATAGAATCGCTACCTTTCCATTTAATTTCTACAGAAAAACCTGCAAAGCTTATTCCTCTTATCCCTTCAAGTATTCTTCTAAATATTCCAATCGAAGAATTTATGCTATCAGTAATCCTTTCTAGCAATTCTATAGTCTTAAAAACTCCTCTCAAATCTAAATAAATTCCACCCATTTCATTTAGGAACGTTTTCAATACGCTTGTCTTACCAATTCTTCTAATCCCTAAAATAGCAATAATAGAATATCTTTTCTCAACTGCTTTTTTCAGTTCTTCAAGTTCCTTCTCTCTATCAAAAAGCTCATTTCTATTTTTCTTAGGTTTAAGATCAAATAATGTCATAGTTCCATACCGAAACTTAGTTTCACACTGAAACTAATAAACTTATCTCTTTTCTTTAACCGAAATTATAAAAATTGAGAAGATAGCGAGCTTAAGTACTCTAGTATCTGAGTTCTCCCCGCCCGAAAGGGCATGGCTTTCAATTTATGTAATAGCTTTCGTAGCTAAAGAAAAATAGCTCACAAGATAACCCTCAATGATATTGTTCTGATTTAAATTTAAAATGAATAAAATTTCCCATCCAATGCGTTCGATTTTAATTAAAATTAATTTTAAATATATCTTTAGAGAAATATCTATATGTACTTTATAACTTTAGTTAGATTTAGGAAAAAGTTAACGCAAGAAGACTTTAAAGCTTTCGATGAAGCAGAGAAAGAATTCGCAACAAAAGGCTTGAAGATTCTTCATGATTTCTATACATTAGGCAAATTCGATAACGTGATCATATCTGAAGCACCTAATGAAAAAGTCGTTATAGAATTCTTCATTAAACTTTCACATATTGCCCAAACAGAAACCCTCGTTGCAATACCTAAGTCTGAAGGTAGGAAATTATTTTCTTAACGACTTCTCCCTGCCCTTTAGGATGAGGCTTTCATTTGTTTAACAATCTGTTTTTCTCTTTTTTATGGAAAACAAGGGTAACAAAGTTTTCTCCTTTTTGGAAATACGTTTATTCTTTCTCAATTATTTGAGAAACAATCACACTTCATCATTATTCGATTGATCAGGAGATATCTTAGGAAAATTTGAGTGGATTTTAAACTTACACTTCATGTATGATATTCTCTGATTAATTTTTATAACAAGAAAATTTCAGAAAATGATAGCTATTAAAGTTTTGAATTTATAAATCGTTATGACTTAAGAATAAAATTGCCATTCTTAGTTTTAAAAATAAAGACATAACATAATTTATCTTATATTTTATAATTTAGACTTCAACATAATAATCCAAAAATCTTTTATACCATCTATCGAAGACCTCATTTGTGGCGAAATGAAATTCTATCGGAGCGAAGAAATCGTTTAAATATTCCTTAATCTCAACAACAGATTTGGCATATTCTTTTATGTTGTCACTAACTATAAGTATATCTAAATCGCTTAAAGGCGTATATGTTCCTCTGGGAACACTTCCAAAAACTATAACTTTTGCATTTTCATCATATTTTTTGCTTATAAATTCTTTAATCTTCTTTGCTATTTCTAAATAATTATCAAAATATTTCTTTTTATGAAGATAAGTTAAAATAGCTATATCAACCGCTTTCATATTTTTCAAGAAAATCAAAAGCTTTCTTAACAAAATTTAGCAGCCTTTCTGCTTTTTCTTTTGAATAATTGATAGCAAGGTATCTTGCACCTGTATATGCGACCTCCAATTCTTCGATTTCCTCTTTAAAGTTTGAAAAGAAATCGAGAATATTTTGAAAAACTCTACTTGCTTCATTTATAAGTTGGGTGATTAAATGAGTTTTCGAAAAATAGCCTATTTTCTTAGCAAGCAGGTATTTGATTTTTAGCTGAAGAGCTTGTTCTAAATGAAAAACTGCTAAATCATAAAATCCTTTTTTTATATCATCTTCAGCCTCTTTAAAAAAGCGATGGGCTCTTTCTTTTAAGAAATCTTCTTCTTTCATACTAGTTAAACGTTTTTTACTTATATTAAAAGCCTAGTCCTTTAGGGCGGGGATGATTAAATTTAAACAATTAGAATTTAAATTTTTTTAGGAAATTCAGTGGCGCTCTTCCTAAGCTTGATAGATGGCTTGATGGAACTTAAGGAGGAGCATTCAGTATTGCAATTGTTTAATTTAAATGAAGGATTCTTTTTAGAATCCAGAATTTAGTTAGCAACCCTTTTAATGAAGGTTTATTTAAACTAGATAAAATGGGAGAAGCTCTGAGCTATAAAATGTCCAGCAAATGAGATATGTAGCTAAGAATCAATGCTGGAAACCAATGAGATTCTCTAGAAGCGGAACCCTCTACCTTCTAGCGCAGTGAGAAGGCCAGTTTGAATATGCAGTCGACTTGGAATGAGTTAGATAGGAATCACATGACCATATATAACATTGATGCCAAACTCATTTGCTCTATTCAATGCATCTTCATCAATATGAACAGCCATCATAACCTTTCTTCTTAATGGTTTACCAAATTCACTTTTAATACGCTCAACCTTATCATTGAACCACTCTACATCATCCTTAGATGCATGTGTCTTAACTTCTATTACATCAATAGCATTATCACTTATAATTACATCGAATTCGTACTCTTTTCCTTTTATTCCATATTTACCTTCCTTATCTAT
>AQVQ01000027.1 GCA_000375685.1 crenarchaeote SCGC AAA261-N23 | reverse complement strand
CTCTCAAGCTCTGCTTTAACAATTCTAATCCTTTAAATACTCCATACTTGTAAATTTCTTCAACCGTATTGAAACTAAAAATCTCTCTTATTAATGAGTTTTTAAAAGTCATAAACGATGAAGAAATTCAATTAGTCATCTTTGATTCAATAGACACTTTTTTAAGAGACGCTCTTAATAAAAAGCTAGCTATAAAGAATTTGGCTCTCTCCTTTTATTGTCTGCTAAAATATTGCCAACTTAAAAGTTCTGCTTTGATAATAAGTGCGGAATATGATAGGCTACAGAATAATTTGATTCCTCACTTTATTTTTCATAGCTGTCATGTAGCTGTATTTTTTCGTTTTAAAAAGGGGAAAGTGTATGCTTATGTTACAAAACATTATGCTAAAGCCACATCTAGAAAGTTTATTCCTATCGATGATTTTCAAACAATGGGCAGAATAACTCCTCCTTTTAGGCAAAAATATCAATCTACTTTAAATTTACTGCAGGATAAATTAATGCCTTTGATAAGGAATCAAGAATATTCAAAAGCATTCAAGAATCTTGTTGAAGTTTGGGATCATGAATACGCAGCTATGGCAAATTCAGGTATTGCGTTAGTTATGGATAATCTAAATTTTATAGCAAATCTTCATAACAAAAGTAAAATAGATTTTCTTGAGAAAGCTTTAGAAGAAAGGGATAAAAAGATACATGAACTTGAAAGTAAAATAGCTAAATTAGAAAAAGTTCTAGAAAAGATTTTAAATGACTAGTTACGAAGGATGGTTTCTAGACGTATATATACAAGATTCTTCTGCAATAGTTTGGATAAAGACAGCAGATGAAAAGTTAATCAGACTTGAAGATAGCTTCATTAACTCTTTTTATATAGAACCCACGGAAGAAGCGTGTATAAATAAACTAATTGGATTGTTAGAAAGTCTTCCGAGTGTTTATAAATTAAGTGTCGTTGATAAGATTGTTTCCTTAGAAAATAAGATTACAAAAAAGCTTTTAAGAATAGAACTCGCTGACTCAGCAATTTACAATCATCTAATAAAATCGCTTAAAAATCATGAATATGTAAAAAACCTGTATAACATAGACCTAAAGCCTGTTCAAAAATATCTTTTTGAGAAGCTTAAGGTAGAGCCAACAAGCAAAGTAATTGTTTACTGTAAAGGAGATAAGTTGATCAGCATTAATAAAATTGACGATTACCATGATATCTATCCTCCTCCATTTAGAATGCTATTCTTTGACATTAAATATTCGAAAGTAAACAAACACAGAACCGTTAAATCCATATATTTAATTGAAGATGAGAAAATTGAAGAATTAAAAGGCACTGAAGAAGAAATTGCAAGAAGTTTCTATTCAGCGGTAAAATACCTTGATCCAGATTTGCTTTATTCCTATGGAGGAGAAAAATCCTTGCTAGCTTTAAAAGAGCTTGTAAAAAACCGATTTGATTTATACTTTGGAAGATCCAAAGATCGGCATCAAATCTTTAATCAAGGTTCTTGTGCAGGAAGGATTTTCCTAGGTAATGTTTTTTATGGTTTCAATGCGAATAAGTTTGGATTGGCTGGTCTTGTTGAAAGGACACGTTTTGCTTTTGCACCATTGGGATTAGCTACAAGATGGTTAAGCAATAAAAGCATAGATTCAAGGAATTGTTTTGAATTAATTCAAAGAGGCTATGTAATTCCAAAAGAAGAATATTTTGAGCCTGTTAGAAACTTAGCAAATTTATTTCAGAGAGATAGGGGAGGAATAACTTTTACTCCAGAAGTAGGCAAAATTCATGAAAATATTGCCGCAATAGATTTTGATTCACAATATCCTAATATTATTCTTAGAAATAATCTAAGCTACGAAGGAATCGACTGTATAAATTCTTTTAGGTTAATGCCAAATGTTATCAAAAATTGGTTAGAGAGAAGATTATACTTGAAAAAGTTACTAAAAGGTTTGAAAGGGGAAGAAAAGCTTTACTGTCAAGAAAGAATAAACTCGCTTAAGTTAATATTAGTTACCTTTTACGGAATTTCAGGCTGTTGTTGGAATCGATTCGGAAATGTATTGACTTTTGAGGAAATAAATAGAGTTTCAAGGGAAGTGATGTATAAAGCTAAAGATATTGTTGAAAGAAAGGGCTTTAAGATAATTTACGGCGATGTTGATTCATTATTCATATCAAAGAAAGATGCTTCAGTGGAAGATTATGAGGAGGTAATTGAGGATATTAAATTAGAAACTGGACTACCAGTCTCTTTAGATAAACATTTTAAGTTTTTAGTTTTCCTTAGAACTAAAAGTAATCAAATTTCTGCTTTAAAAAGATACTTCGGGGTAACATATGATGGAGAAGTTGAAGCTAGAGGAATAGAGCTTAGAAGAAATGATTTTCCGTTGTTTGTAAGAGATTTTCAGAATAAATTAATAAGAGAGATTTTTAGTTTCAATACGGTTGAAGAAATTTACAAGTATGGAGTATTTAAAGGATTAGAATTGTTAAAGCAGAGCTTGAGAGAAATATGTAATAGAAGGATTCCTATAAAAGAAATTATCGTAAGTAAAAGGCTTAGGAAAAACATAAAAGATTATAGAGTTAATGTTGCGCATAAAATAGCCGCTTTACAATTAATCATCTTAAAAAATTATGAGATAAATAAAGGAGACGAAGTTTTCTTCATTTATAAAAGCAAAGAAGGAATTAACAAAGCTTCCGCCTATGAATTATCAAACAATAATTATTCAATTGAAATTTATTCAAAAATGCTTTATTCTGCTGCTGAAACCGTTTATAAGAGCATAGGTATAAATCTGAAGCAATTGTTGGAGAAAAGCAATACAAATTCTAATTTACTTGATTGGATTTCTTAATTTCCAATTTCTTTGACTAAAAAGTCCCAGATCTGTTTAGCCAATTCTTCCTTTTTTAATCTTCCTATTTTCTTCATTTTTTCTCTGTGAAATATTGTTACTTCGTTATATTCACTTTCAAAACCTATATCTTGCCTTGATATATCGTTAAAAATTATGAAATCAGCAAAATCATATTCTGGTGCAATTTCGGATATTTTCCTTTCATCTAATCCATATTCAGCTTTGAATGCTACAACTTTTGCTTCCTTCGCTATCTCTTTTACATATCTTATTATTTTTGGAGTTGTTTCAAGTTCAATTGTAATCTTTTTAACACTTTTAGTATCAATTTTTCCTTCAAAACGTTTTGTAGGCTTATAATCTGTTATACCTGCTGCCGAGATAAAATAATCTATTTTATTTTTAGAAAATATTTTTTCAATTTCTTCAATCATATCCTTTGAAGTTTTACAATGAATTGCTTCTATTTCACCTGGAATTTCTGTTTTCAAGTCTCCATGCAACAAATATACGTTTGCGCCTCTTATCTTAGCCTCGATTGCCAACCAAACACCCATTTTTCCAGATGAAGGATTTGATATGAATCTTACTGCATCTATGTATTCTCTTGTAGCTCCTGCAGTGACTACTATGTTTTTATTTTTTAAATCCTTTTCGGTTAATATTTCCGAGACCTTAAAGTAAATTTCTTTCTCGGTTGCAATTTTGGCTTTTCCTTCTTCAATTCTTGGATTTATAAATTCTACATTTTGTTTTTTTAGTCTCTCTATATTTTCCAAAACATTTTTGTTAAAATACATAGGCTCATGCATTGCAGGAGCTATGAGAACAGGAATGTTTTTTCCGAGAGCTATTGATGCAACAAGGGTTACAGCGGTGTCGGAGATTCCATTTGCTATTTTACTTATAGAGTTAGCTGTGGCAGGGGCTATTAGAACTAGGTCTACATTATTTTCTTCAAATATTTTAACATGTTCAATTTTTCCCGTAATTTTCTTTACTACTTTGTTTCCCGTAGCAAATTCCATGAGATACGGAGAAATTAGTCTTGATGCATCATTACTCATTACAGGTATAACGTTTGCACCATATCTTATTAGATATCTTGCAATATCAACAGCCTTATATACTGACACACTTCCAGTTAAGCAATGTACGATTGTTTTTCCTAATAGTCTTGTCCCATAACTTCCTTTTATTTCTAGCACAATTTACAAGATAAAAAAGCTTGTAAACTAAATAAGAATTAGGTTAAATCAGATTAAATAAAAATAAAATTTATATTATAAAGTCTTCATTCTTTAGATAAACCATGGCAATTTATGATATTGCTTGGATAGCAGCTTTAATTGCATTAGCTTATTCGTTGATACAAGTAGCTCTATTATTAAGAGTCGATCCAGGCACTCCAAGGATGCGTGAGATAGCAAATGCTGTAAAAATCGGTGCAAATGCTTTCTTAAGAAAAGAATATACAGTATTGCTGCCTATTGGTGTCATACTAACATTATTAATATATTTATTTGTCTCTCCGATAGCTGCTGAAGGTTTTGTTGTAGGTGCTTTGTTTTCAGCTTTAGCAGGCTACATAGGAATGAGCACAACTGTAAGAACAAGTTCTAGAGTTGCTAATATAGCTAAAAGAGGCATGGGGCCTGCTTTAAGCTTAGCTTTTAGAGGAGGTAGCGTGATGGGATTTGCAGTAGCTGGTCTAGCTTTGCTAGCTCTTTCAATCTTTGTATTTGCTTACGGTAACCAAATTTTGCAACAGCCTGCTATTATAGCCGGTTTAGGTTTTGGAGCAAGCCTAATTGCAATGTTCATGAGAGTAGGTGGGGGAATTTATACAAAGGCGGCCGACCTTGGTGCAGATATAGTTGGAAAGGTTGAAGTTGGAATTCCTGAGGATGATCCAAGAAATCCTGCCGTAATAGCTGATAATGTAGGAGATAATGTTGGAGACTGTGCGGGAATGGGAGCAGATGTTTATGAATCTTACGTAGTAATTGGAATTGCTGCGATCATTTTAGGAGTATTAGCAATTCAGTTATCAGGTAATAGTCTTATTTCAAGTCTATCTTTTAACTTAGTAGTTTATCCTCTTTTGATAGGAGCTTCGGGAATAATTGCCTCTATTTTGGCCTCATTCATTGTTAATCCTTCAATAGGAAATAAGCTACAGCCAATGCGAGTGCTTGATCTATCCTTTATAGTTGCAACAATACTTGCAATCTTAATAAATTTCACATTAACTTATATTATATTCCCTGTATCGTTAGCGTTGAATTTATTTATATCTACGATACTTGGCGTTCTTGTGGTCATTTTCATAGAGAGAATCGTTGATTATTACACTTCATATAATTACAATCCTACAAAATTCATTGCAGAAGCATCTAGAACAAGTGCAGCTACAAACTTTTTGGCAGGATTTTCTGTGGGATTAAGCAGTACAGCACCTGTTGCATTAGTAATAGTAATTGCTATAATAGGAAGTTTCTTCTTAGGTTACATTCCAACTGGTAGTTATATATTTGGTGTTTATACAACAGCCATAGCTACAATGGCGATGCTTTCTTTAACCGCAATGATCATATCAATAGATTCCTTCGGGCCCATAACCGATAACGCAAATGGAATAGTGGAAATGAGCGGCTTAGGCGAAGAAATTAGAGCGGTAACTGATAAGCTTGATGCTATAGGAAATACTGTTAAAGCTACAACCAAAGGATTTGCTATTGCTAGTGCAGCACTTTCAGCTTTAGCTTTATTCCAAGCTTTCCAATCTGAGGTTTCAATAAGAGCAGCTCAATTATCTAGATATTTAGCAGCTTATCCAAACGGGATTCAGTTTCTTTTATCAGATCCCAAGGTATTAATTGGATTACTTATAGGAGGACTTTTACCTTTCTTCTTTAGTTCATTCTTAATCAACGCTGTAGGTAAAACAGCATATAAACTTGTATTAGAGGTAAGAAGACAATTCCAAGAGATACCTGGAATTTTAAACGGTGACGCTAAGCCTGATTATGGAAGATGCATAGGACTTGTAACTTCAGCAGCTTTAAAGGAACTTATTTTGCCTGGTCTTGTTGCGATCTTAACTCCTATTATTGTAGGATTAATATTAGGACCAATTACACTTGGCGGTTTGCTAATTGGTAGTGTTGTAAGCGGAGTTTTCTTAGCGCTTTTAATGGCCAATGCAGGAGCTGCATGGGATAACGCAAAGAAGTACATAGAGCTTGGCAATCTAGGAGGAAAAGGAAGTGATGTACATAAAGCTGCAGTAATGGGAGATACAGTAGGTGATCCATTCAAAGATACTGCCGGGCCATCTTTAAACTCCTTGATTAAAGTATTGAATACAATATCTATAGTTTTCTTGGGCTCGATAATGCTCTATGCAATCCTTATTTAAATAATTTTAACATCTTTTTCGTAGCCTACAATTATTTTAGATATATTTTCTAAAAAAATCCCATTTTCGACGACGCCAGAAATCTTGTTAATCTCATTTGACAAATTCTCGGGATTTTCTATTTTCCCAAAATATGCATCTATAATGTAATTATGGTTATCAGTAACTATAGGCCCATCTTTTAATCTTTCTCCGTATCTGATATGAGCTTTTTCGCACATTTTTTTTATTCTTTTTAAAACCGGCGTAGCTGCAAAAGGAATAACCTCTATGCAAACGCTTGCCTTTTCTCCTATAATTTTTGAGTATTTGGTATAATCTACAATTATGATGTATGTTTTTGAATATGAAGAAAGAATCTTTTCCCTTAGCAAAGCACCACCTCTGCCTTTTAATGCATATTTCCTTTCATCAACTTCATCTGCACCGTCGATTGTTAAATCAACTTCATCGTAAAGATCTAAGCTTTCAGGCTTTATACCCCTGTTGACAAGACTAAAATATGTCTGCGATGAAGCAGGTATGAGATGAATTTCCAGTTTCTCTTGTTTTATTTTTTTATCCAAATTTTCAATTAGCAATTCAACGGTGCTTCCAGAACCGAGACCTAATATCATACCATCTTTGATGTACTTTAAAGCTTCTTTTACTGCATTAAGCTTAGCTTGAATAATTTGGCTATTCATTCAATGTTATAACTTTTCTTTTAATTAATAAATTAGATGAAAGACTTTTAAATTTCATTTCACAAAGGAAAATAAATATTGAAATAATTTATAAAAAGATACTCGAAAAAGATCCTATAAAAGAGAAGGAAACGTTCCTTCTTCTAAAAGATACAATTGAGAGATGCTATAAAAAAGAAATAAAGGTTTTTTTCTCTTCTGGTGCTTCAAATGAAAAAGAAATAAGGAATGCAATCGATGTGGCTAGCTTTTTAAAAAGTTTGGGCCTAAAAAAATATAATATAGAGATGACGTTCAAAGTAAATATTTTAAAAGAAATATTAAAAAGTGACCTAAACAGGTGTGAAAGAGCTATACGTAATATCAGGAGGACCCTGTTCGGGCAAGACAACCTTGGTAAATTATCTAAAAAATAAAGGTTTCTATGTTGTGGATGAGGCTGCAAGGCTTGTAGTAGAGAGAGGATTATTTAGAAAAGAAGATTTTATCAATATAGAAAAAAGATTTGAGCTTCAAAAGGTCATTTCAAATATTCAAATAGAATTGGAAAATAAAGTCCCTGATAATACTGTTGCGTTTTTGGATAGAAGTTTAATAGATGGTGTTGCATACCTTTGGATAGTAAATCTAGAGCCTGATGTTAATTTCATCGAGGAATGTAAAAAGAGAAATTACAAAGCAGTTTTCATATTAGAACAGCTTGAAAATTATACAGTGGATGATGTAAGGTATGAAAGTTATGATATGGCAAAGGAAATACACAAATTAATAATAAAGGCCTATGAATTTTTTGGCTACCAGCCTTTCCTAATAAAAAGGGATAGTGTAGAAAAAAGGGCTGAAGAAGTTATCAAAATTGTTAAAAGAATTAGCAATATTTTGCTAAAAAATCATTAAGTTCGTAATATTTTATCCAAATCATTTTTATATTTCTAATTTGACTTAATGATAAAAGTTGAAAATACACTACGAACTGGATCCTTCAACAAGGAAAGAGAAAATAGTAGATCAAGTTAGATTTCTTCATGGACTGGTTGATAAAATTAATGTGCCTGACAATCCAATGGGTTATATAAAAGCAAGCTCTCTTGCAGTTTCAATATTTTTAAAGCAAATAGGTTTTGAACCAGTAATGCATATTAGAGCAATAGATAGAACCATGTTGGCTATAAAATCTGAGGTTTACGGTGCTAAGCTTTTCAATATAAACGAAATTTTGCTTGTAAAAGGAGATATTCCTTCTAAAGAAAACTTTGAAGTTTTTAACAATAATAGACTTGAGAGAATAGTTGAATATTTAAAAGAAGATGAAAAGATAAAAGATATAAAAATAGGCTTACCTTTGACAAATTTTTCTAAGATTTCGGATTTTTCATTGTCAAGACTTAATTCTAAAGCTGATTTCATTGTAACTACACAAATAAGGAATGCTAGGGAAATAAATGAGGAATTAATAAAGGTCATAAGAAGAAACAACAAAGAACTTCACTGTTATTATATATTAGTGACAGATAAAAACAAAGACTTCATTTATAATTTCGGTCTCGTAAAAGAAGATAAAGTGCCATCGTTGGAGGAGTACTTAAACTATATTGAAGAGCTTGAAACTGTTGTCGATGCGCTTATTTTATCTTCCCCCCTTGACTTAGAATTTTTAACAATACTTCTCAATAAATATAGAAGGAAGTAAAATGATTAAATTATATCTTACAGGTTTATTTCCACGAAATAAATCTTTAAGAAGGGCTCTGAGGGATTACGATAAGAAATTAATAGACCGGGATGCTTTAAAGAAAATATACACAGAAGAAACGATTGAGCTAGTAAATTTGCAAGAAAAAAATGATTTTGATTTTATCTACGATGGAATGCTAACCTGGCAAGACTTCCTAAGGCCTTTATGCAATTCAAAGAGCATCTTTGCAGGTCCTTTGATAAGATGGTTCGAAACGAATTTCTTTTATCGTGTTCCTTTAATAAAGGATAAAATTGAATTTACCAAGCCTTCATTGAGCGAATTTTATCTTTTAAATCTAATCAAAGAAAAATCAAGCATATGTCTTTTAGATCCAATAAGCTTTCTGCACCTTTCAGAAAACAACTATTATAGAAGTTTCGACGAACTTTTTTACGATTTTTCGAATTACCTTATAAAGGAGCTAGAATTTATTTCCCATAATCACACATTAAGCGCAATACATTTAGTTTCTCCAATATTAGGTTTTCAGAAAATAGATTTAAATGAGATTCATCTTCTTGAACAATTCATCAAAAACCTAAAAAAGATTGCTCCAAGTGCAAATATTTCATTAAATTTGTATTACTTAAAAGTATACGAGAATATTCGATATCTGAGTGAAATACAAGCTGATATAATAGGTTTGGATTTATGCTATGGTGATAGAGAGAAAATAGCCGAATTAACAAAAGAAATTTCTTCAAAATATTCTTTAGGACTTATTGATTCTTTTATTTCCTATGCAGAGGCTCCCGAATATGTGATAAGAGAAATAAACAAGATTGTTAATAAACTTAATATAAAGGAGGAAGTTTATCTAACCAATTCTTCTGAGCTTGACAGGTTACCTTATGAGATAGCTGTGGAAAAAGTTAATCTGATGGGAAAAATTAAAAAGGAGTATAAAAATGGATGAGATTTTACCGACTCAAGAAATAGGAAGTTTATCTAGGCATTTGATGTTTAAAGAAAATCTATCTAATTCCGATATAAAGTCAATAATTGAGCAAGGGATTTCATTAGAAGTCCCAAATATAGAATTACTTGAAAAATTGTTGCTAGAGGGTGGATACAGAAAATATCCCGAGGAAATAGAAAAATTTGCTAGTCTATTTGCAATAAAACTTTTTGAGAAAGTAGGATTAGATATAATTTTCAACGGTGAACAACCCAGGAAAGAGATGTATCATTATCCTCTACAATTTATAGAAGGATTTAGGTTTGTAGGAGAAGTTAGGGTTTTTGATAATCAATATTTCCCTAAAGGAGAAGTAATTGCTGAACCGAAGCTTAAAATTCCCTACCATCTTAATGAATTTTTGTTTGTTAAAGAGAATACAAAGAAAAAAATTAAGATTCCCATAACTGGTGCATATACTTTGGCTGACTGGTCATTCAACACATTCTATCAGAAAAAATGGATAAGCAAACTTGGAGATTATTATAAAGAAAAGTACGAAGCAAAAAGAGAATTAGCAATAGAGTTAGCTAAGAAAATTATCAGGGAGAATTTAAAAGCTTTAATCGAAAACGGAGCTGAGATTATTCAAATTGATGAACCTGCAGCAACTACAGTTCCTGAAGAAATTCCAATTTTTGTTGAATCATTGAATGAATCTATTAAAGGTTTAAATGCCAAGTTTCATTGCCACATTTGTTATTCAAGGGACTATAGCATACTTTTCCCAAATATTCTTGAGGTAAAAAATCTTAAACAGTTAGCCCTTGAATTTTCGAATAGGGATTCGATTGAATTAGGTGTGGATGAAAAATCAAGAAGAGGATTTTCTTTTCTTAAAAAGTTCAAACAATTTTCTTCAAGCTTAGAGATAGGAATTGGGGTCGTCGATGTTCATACCGATTTTATAGAACCTGTAGAATTGATTAGAGATAGAATACTTTATGCGTTAAAAGTTCTGAAAGATGAAAAAACAATCTATGTAAATCCTGATTGTGGATTAAGAACAAGAAATTGGGATGTTGCAAAAAATAAATTAACCAATATGGTTAAAGCAGTAAAAGAAGTTAGGATCTCTCTTAAATAATTTTAAAAGTTAGCTGTATATATAATATGTCAATCAAATAGCCGCCTTAGCTCAGCGGTAGAGCACTCGGCTGTTAACCGAGGGGTCGTGGGTTCGAATCCCACAGGCGGCGTTTATCTGTTGTAAAAGTCCTTTACTCTTACAACATCATTAATATGCGGTGTACTAAATTCTTGCAAAAGAGTGTTTTCAACGCCTACTATTGAATGGATTGTTTTAGGTAATATTCTTACAGTAGAACCTTTAAACAAAGATACCTTTTTTAATAAATTTAATTTTTCATCGAAAAATTCTACATATGCTGAACCTCTAATCACATTCAAGGTTTCATCTTTTTCTTCATGATAATGAATGCTTGTTCTGTATCCCCCCTTTAAATAGAGTTCTTTTACTAAATATTTTTCATTTGAAACAATAATGTTCTCCCAACCCCATGGTTTATCTTCCCTATTTTTATAAATTTCCCTTACACTTTCCACATCTTTGATTGAATCGATAGAAATCCAAAAAGAATCTTCTTTGTAACATGCTATCTGTCCTTCTAAAGCTGCACTTGGGAAAACAGTTCTCTCTACATCATTATAGTGGTATTCTCTCTTAAAATAGTCTATAGCATCTCTTTTTATGTAATATATTCCTGCATTGATATGGTGAGGCAATTTAGGTTTTTCTATAAAGTTTACTATTTTATTTTCCTCTATTGTAACAATTCCGTAAGGACTCTGCATTTGCGTTACTGCTATTGTTATAAGTTCTTTCCTTCTATTCGCATATTCAATGAAGGATTTTATGTTAAAATCACAAACTACGTCTCCATTCAAAACGACTAAATCATTTTGTGCTTGTTCTAAGGCATTTTTAATTGCGTAATGTGTACCTGCTGGTTTTTCTTCAATTAAATACTCAAGCTTAATTCCTTTCCAGCTGTTACCAAATTTGTTTATGATTTTTTGATGCAGATATCCTACAAGTAAATAAACAGAATCTATTCCTGAAAATCTTAAATCATTAAGTTGCTTCTCCAATATGGTATAATCACCCTTAATTTTAATAAGGGCTTTAGGATAGAAAGTAGTTATAGGCCTAAGCCTCTTACCGTAACCGCCAGCTAAAATAGCACCTTTAACGTTCACAGTTTCAATTCATCTTTTCTCTTTAAAAATGTTATTAGCTTTTTAGCCTTCTTATATGTTCCTGTAACGAATAAGGTTCTTGCCTGTAGCTTTTTATTTCCATCATGCAGCATAAATACTGTTGCTCTGTATTCATCTAAATAGTTGTGAAAGCATCTGAATATCATTAATTTCTCGTTTTTGTCAAAGTAAAATAGCCTGAATCCTGATAAAGCAAAATTAATTTTACCATAAAGTTCACAAAAGGTATTGATTAGCATGTTTTCTGCTCCTTCAGAAAATGATTCTTCGAAACTTACAATGATATACCTTCTTTTATATTTCACTTTTTAATATTTCTTTTAAAATATTTACTTTGAACGTCATCTCTATATTATATTTTTTTAGGCCCATACATTTTAAGAAGATATTCTAAAGAACCGCGTATCACTTCTTTTTGCTTTTCATAAATCTTTTTTATCGCTTCGACACCCATCGTTAAAAGCTTATTGAATTCATCCATAGTAAGAAATCCGTCCATTTGTAGTAAAACTATTTTATTCAAAGAAGGCATCATAGCTATAGGCATATCAGCCTCAGAATTTTGGTCTTCTTCGCCTGTCAAATCTACAATCAGTTGATTCCCTATTTTTCCTACAGAAACTGCAGAAACCAAATCAAACATGAATATACCTGCATCAACCAAGGCCAAACTTACAGCATTTATACTCGCAACCCTTGTGCTCCCATCAGCGTTCAAAACTTCAATGTATACATCAATAGTGCTTTTGGGGAAAAGTTCTTTCTTTATACAACCACTGAATGCTTCTTTTATTACTTTTGATATCTCTATTTCACGCCTTGATAGAGTTGGAGATTTCCTTTCCTTTACAGAGAAGGGAATCATATGATATCTTACTCTTACCATACTTTCTTGAGGAAGAGCTAGTTGCTTAGGATGATATTCTCTGGGTCCATACACAGCTGCAATAACTTTGGTATTTCCCATTTCAAAGTAAGCAGAACCATCTGCGTTTTTTAAAACATGGATCTCAGCCTTTATTGGCCTAATCTCATCATTAGCTCTTCCATCAGCTCTTTTAAATTCGCTCATATTAAGATGTTTTAATTAATTTTGATTCTAATAAATTCTTTACTCTATCAGTTAAACCAGGAACATGTGATTCAGTTTCTATCTTTTCAATAATTTCTCCTAATATTGCAATTTTCTCATAATCTTGTGTTAGAGCTACAATTCTACCGTTTTTACCTACAATTATTCTTATTCCTAGCATTTGCTTTAGCATATTAATCATCGATCTATTTTTACCTATCACTCTTGGAATTTTACCTGGAGAGATTTCATATAAGTATCCTTCTGTTATTTTTCCTAGACCTTTTTTCCTAAGTGATAAAGTAGGAGGAGAAAACCTGTCATAGCTTACGATTTCAGCATATATTACATCATTTATAGAGATTAGTTTGCTTAAGTCTGAATAAAAAGTTCTTCCCTTTTTAATTGCATTGGAAAAAGGTAGCACTGCTTCATGAAAAGAATTAATATCTACATTCCATGAAAATACCTGCAACTTTGTTACTATTCCTATAACTCTATCACCAACGTTCGGATAGTATTTTCCTCTAAGCGGTATTACATTAACTTCATTAGAAGAACCTCGTTCATAAAGACCTAAAATTCCTGAATAAACGTTGTTACCTATTTTATATGTTGTTAAGCTAGGTTTAAAATCCTCACCAGACTCTAATAGAGTAGCTGGAAGAACTATCTCACGTTTCATACAATTTTCACTTCCTTTATATTAGCCTTTCCTTTGCATATTTCATTGAGTTTTCTGATAAATACTTCTTGAGTTCCTGCAGGTATTTCAATTTCTCCTTCCCAAGATCTATCGTTTCTCCAGTTTGAAGATGTAACAGTTGCGCTTTTGCCTATTATTTGAGTATAAGCTTTTCCTGCACAATCAGAAGGAAGCTCAATCTTTAGAATAGCTTTAGCCTCCCTGATAGGTATGATTTTTTTGATTTGCTTAATTATTTCAGTAGCTTGGAGTTCAGGATCTTTAAAAGGATCTATCCTAACTTTAGCTTCATTCATTGCAAGCTCTACTCTTTGAGGAGGAACAGGAGCATTTGTCCTTGTATCTATACAATTCCTTGCAATGAAGTCGATTATTCTTCTTTTATTTTCCTCAATTAGTTTATTCCTTCTTTCTGCAGTTATGGGTAATTCGCCTTTCTTTAAGATTTCGTCTGCTATTTTTCTAATATCAGTTGTACCGAAAACTTTTGTTAACGAAGATGCTGTAGCTTTTTCCCCTCTATTTACATCCTTGTAAACTATGTCAGATACGAGAACATTATCAAGAGTGTTCCTTTTACCAAGTTTATACTCCCAAGCTAATTCTGAATCAACTAGTATTTCGAACTTTTCACCGTGGGCAACGTATTTTGCAGTTACAGTTGGCAATGCTCACACCTTATGAAAAATTATTTATCTAAAGATATTGTTTGATTTCCTCTAAAGTTAATCTCTTGAATTTTTTAGTGTAAACATCTACAGTTGCAGCTTCTATTTCTGCAGGTGTAAGCTCTCTTTCAACTGCTTTCTTCAATACTTGGATACCGAATTTTATTCCTTCCTTTAAAGGAAGAGTTTTATTTGCCAATTCCTTTTCCAAAATTTCTTGGGCTACCTGAGAGCCAGCACCTAAAACATGAGCTTTGTAACCTGCATAGGCACCTCCTGGTTCGGTGCCCATTAAAACTGGACGATTCCCATCTATTCCTGCAACTAAGAAAGCAACGCCAAAAGGTCTAGCCCCTGCATATAAAGTATAGTTTTGCTTTATGTCGCAAATTCTCCTGATTAAAGTCTCAGGAGGAATAGGTTCATCGTATAGAAGTCTGTGAATTTGTGCGTCGTTTCTAGCCATATCTATTAAAACCCTTGCATCAGGGCCGAGACCAGCATATGCTACTCCTATGTGATCATCAATCTTTACTATTTTTTCAATTGTCATTTCATCTAGCAAAGGCGAGAATTTTCTCCTCTCAGCTAGTAATACTACACCGTCTGTACAAAGTATTCCTATGGTTGTTAAACCTCTTTTTACAGCTTCTAATGCATACTCTACCTGATATAATCTTCCATCAGGTGAGAAAATCGTTATCGCTCTATCATATCCCATACTAGGTGGTGAAAACATGTTTTCTATTATGGATTAATAAACTTAAGAAGTTTATTAAGCTTTACACTTTATTCTAATTAAATAGACTAAGAAGAATGAAACTTGTTGATGAAATTAATTTAAAAATAAAGGTTGAAACTTTTTGCCATGCAACTGAGGATTTAAATAAAGTTATTGCCGCCCTAAACAATATTACAGGAATAGAAACTAAAAACTACAGGATAGATAAGCTTCTAGGACATTGGAGGAATCCTATAATGTACGTTTACACAGAATTTGAAAAATATGAAGCGCTTAACGTTTTGAAAAATATAATCTCAAAGATGGAGGATAATGATAAAAAAGAAATCAATTCAAAGATCCATCTATATTTAGATGAACAAGGAAAGCTTTACTTAAGATTTGATAAACAGGAAGCCTATAAAGGCAAGATAATTTTAAGCAATAAAGATGACATAATAAAAGTTGTTATCCATGCTATAAGCAGAAAAAACAAGAGCGTGATTGAAATTTATAAAAGCTTAGGAATAATCAATGAGTAAGTTCATAGATTTATTTTTATTGCCACAGAAGGAAATTGAGGAACTCAAAAGGCTAATTATAAGGGTTAAAAAGTTTAACTATGCTGTGGTGGGCTTAGATCATGATATCTACGGTAAAGAAACCTTTGAAGCCTTCAAAAAGGAAAATATAAGGGTTATCCCAAGAACTTCTAATCTGGAAAGGCCTAAAGGTATCTACGTCAAATATCTTTTATTGGAAACAAAGAAACAGGCTCTCGAAAAAGCTAGAAAATTCAGATTTGATTTTTTAACTGTTGATTTAGAAAAAATTAAAGAATTAGATGAAAGACTTTTAAATTTCATTTCACAAAGGAAAATAAATATTGAAATAATTTATAAAAAGATACTCGAAAAAGATCCTATAAAAGAG
>AQVQ01000026.1 GCA_000375685.1 crenarchaeote SCGC AAA261-N23 | reverse complement strand
TTACAGGATGAAAACGGCCAGATAAAGACAACTTACAGTATTGCACCTGGCCTAGATTATCCAGCTGTTGGCCCTGAACATTCTTATTTAAAAGATACTAAAAGAGTGGAATATGTTTCAGTTAAGGATGAAGAAGCAATAGAGGCATTTGAAATTCTATCTAAAACAGAAGGAATAATACCTGCATTGGAACCGAGTCATGCTTTAGCCTATGCAATAAAATTGGCTAGGAATCTAAGCAAAGATAAAGTTATTATTGTAAATCTCTCGGGAAGAGGAGACAAAGATATAGATTCATATTTAAAGTTCAAGGGAATAAGTTTATGAGAGAAAAGTTATTCGATTCTAAAAGGTCAGCTTTGATTTGCTATATTATTCCGGGTTATCCTGATTATGAAACAAGTCTAAAACTAGCAAGAATCTTGTTAGAAAATGGTGCAGACGCTTTAGAGCTAGGTGTTCCCTTTTCTGATCCCATAGCTGATGGAATAACAATTCAGAAAGCATCTTATAAAGCATTGATTAGTGGAATAAACTTAAAGGAAGTTATAAAATTCGCTAGAATATTAAGGAAAGAATATTCTGCTCCAATTTATCTCATGAGTTACCTAAATCCCTTATTTAAATATGGTTATGAAAAAGTTGCTGAAGAAATGAGAGATTCTGAAATTAATGGAGCAATCATTCCTGATTTACCTGTTGATCTTTTTGATGACTGGTATAGAATATGTGAAAAATTCAATTTAGAAACAGTTTTATTATGTTCCCCTTCAACAAGCTTGAAAAGAATTAAAATGATAGAAAGCAAAACTACTGGTTTTATTTATCTAGTTTCAATTTTCGGGGTTACTGGAGCAAGAGAGTATTTTCCTGAAGTATAAAATATTGTTGCGGTTGTTCTTTCATTTAGGTCTGGGAATTCAAAAGTTTTACCTTGAACAATATCTTCATAATCATAATAAGGCTTTAGCGAAGTGCTAACGGTTTTCCTATCTTCGTTATAAACGATCCATCCTTTAACAAAATCGAATAAGGATGCATTTTTCTCTATTAAAGGTAGAAATTCATCCCTAACGATTACATATTTGTCATTAGCATGCCTCATTGTATAATAAATTATTTCAGGAGGATAACGAATGTTAACGGTATGTAATATTGCTCCCATCATTGGAACGGCAAAGTAGGCCTCTAAGTATCTGTTAGTATCCCAATCTATTACCGCAACAACATCTCCTTGCTTAACACCTATTTGATCCAAACCAGCTGCCAATCCAGCAACCCTTTCAAAGAATCTTTTGTATGTATATCTTTCCTTATTTTTGTAAACTATTTCCCTGTTTGGGAAATTTCTGGGAACATTTACGAAAAGATTCTTTAAATTTAACTGGTATTCGTAATAGCTCATAATAAATGAATATAATGCAAAAATATATTCTTATTTAAAATTCAATATTCTGCACTTGTTTGGTCAATTAAATACTTGGAGATTTTTGTTCTATCAGACAAGTAATTCCCGAATAATACTGTTAAAGCCATCGAATCTCGATAAAATTTTTCGATTTTAAAATCTTCAAAATAACCATAACCTCCATGTATCTGTAAAGCAAGTTTTGAAACTTTTCTTGCCAATTCAAATGAAACCAACTTAGCTCCTAAAGCCTTTGTTTTATTTTTTGTTTTTATTAATTGATTTAAGTAACTTTCAATTGCTTCAATTTCAATCTCTATTTGTGATATATTAAAAGCAATTGGCTGAAATTCATGAAGATATTTTCCAAAAGCTTTTCTTTTCTTTGAATATTCCTTTGCTTTGAATAGAGTCTCTTTGCTCATGCCCAAAGCTACGGAAGCAATATGTAAGCCACTTTCCTCGTAAATTGTTGCTAATTTATCTTTTGCAGAATTTCGAACTATAATTTGTTCCTCTTCCAATTGAGTGTCAATAAAAAATTTAGAAAAATGCAAAGCCCTAAGCCCAAGTCTTCTATTTTCAATCTTATTCAACTTATCGCATTCAACAAATACTAGAATATCCCCATTTGAAGCTAAAGCTAATAGGAAATTTGCATGAGAATTCAGAACAAATTCTTTTATTCCTTTTAACAACCTTTTTTCTGGATGATACTCTAAATAATTTCTTCTATATTGAGTAAGATCTTCCAAAGGAAGTGAGCCATGGATTTTTCCTTGAAGAATTTCTTCTAGCTTTCTATTTGCAAGTTCAGTATCACTGTTTAATAATAACGGGATTATTACACTATTCTGAAGATAAAGAAAAACTGCTACTGAAGGAGATGCTTTTGCGAATTCTCTGAGTATTAAACTATATTGGAATTCATTTAACCCAGTCCCGCCTTTTTCTTCAGGTAATATTATTCCTAAATACCCCTTTTCGGCAAGTTTAAGAATTATTTCATTATCTATCCCTTCTTTCTCAAGCTTGTTTTCATATGGAATTATTTCTTTTTCTATAAACTCTTTGACGTTCTCTAATATTATCTCTATTTCTTGTTCACTCATTGCTCTCCGTTCTCTTTCCAATCATCATCCTTGCAATGATTAGCTTCTCTATCTCAGTGGCTCCCTCCCAAATTTCCATTATTTTTGCATCTCTGTAGAATCTTTCAAGCTTACTAATTATTCCATCATTTCCTATAAACTCGATAACCTTTTCTGTTACCATGCTAGCTGTTTCAGAGGCATAGTATTTTGCCATGCTTGTTAATATAGGATCAGGCATGAACTTAAACACTAATTCAGCAGCTTTGTAAGTTAATGCTCTAGCTGACTCAATTCTTGTAGCTAGCTCTGCTAAAATAAACAAAGTTCCCTCTTTTTCAGCAATTAAATTATTTTCTCTTTTAAGCTTAGCTATATAATTCAACAGCTCATCAAGTGCTCCCTGAGAAACCCCTAATGCTTGAGTCGCAACATATACTCTGCTTACGTTGAAAAATGTCATTATGTAATAGAAGCCTTTTCCTAGTTCACCTATTATATTTTCTTCAGGTATTTCAACGTTATCAAATTTCAACTCTGCAGTATTCGTTGCTCTTACTCCAAGCTTACCTTTCAACTGATTTGAACTAAAACCTTTCATCCCTTTTTCAACTATAACTAAAGATAATCCATGGTGTCTTTTATCCCATGAAGGGGGCGTAGATGAACGAGCTAAAACATAGAGATGATCCGCTATTGTTCCATTACTTATAAATATTTTTTGACCGTTCAAAATCCATTTACCGTTTAATTTTTCAAGTCTTGTTTCTATTCCTGCAACATCGCTTCCAGCAACAGGTTCAGTTATTGCTACACCGCTAATCTTTTCACCTCTAAGAACAGGTTCAAGATATTTCTTCTTTTGATAGTCATTGCCAAAAAGTAAAAGTATTTCAGAACCAAATGTTGGGATAAAAGCTGAAATCCCTAAACTTGGATCAACTCGACAAAACTCCTCTAAAGTAACAAGCATTCCCCATGGGTTGCTGAAATTTATGAGTCCTTCTGAATAAGCTTTTCTCCATATTTCAAATGGGAATTTTTCCTCTCTATCATACTTCTCAGCAATATCTTCTGTGAAGTTTTCTAGAGCAAACTTTCTTGCCTTCTTTCTAATTTCCTCAATTTCTGATGGCAAGCTGATCATGTTCTTTCAATCAGCATTGAAAAGCCTTGACCACCTCCTACACAAAGAGTTGCTATTCCCAGATTCTTCCCTTTTTCTTTCAATATTCTTGCAAGCGTGCCAACGATTCTAGCTCCTGTAGCACCTAAGGGATGACCGATTGCTATTGCGCCTCCGTGTATATTAACCTTACTTAAATCTAATCCAAGTTCATTAATAGCAAATAGAACAACTACAGCAAACGCTTCGTTAATTTCCCAATAGTCTATATCTCCAGCTTCAAGCTTAAACTTCCTCAACAACTTTTTTGTTGCAGGAACAGGCCCTTTCCCCATTACCTGTGGCTCTACGCCTACCCAAGAAAAACCCTTTATTTTTGCCAAAGGCTTTAATCCATATTCATTCACCTTTTTCTCGGACATAAGCAAAACCAAAGAAGCTCCTGCATTAAGAGGAGATGAATTTCCAGCTGTTATTACTCCTCCTTCTTTAAACGCGGGAGGTAACTTCTTAATTTGTTCAAGGTTTGCATCGCCTCTTATACTTTGATCCTTATCAACTATAATAAGCTCCCCCTTATACTCAACCTGTATGGGCAATATTTCGCCTTTAAACCAGCCTTCCTGAAGAGATTGATAAGCTAGCTTATGACTTCTTAAAGCATATTCGTCCATTTCATCTTTAGTTATCCCACTTTCTTCCGCTAACTTCTCAGCAGTTAAACCCATTGAATAAGCAATGTTCATTTGATATTTCATGTATTCAGGTCTCAATAGAAGCTTAAAGTTAGGCATTATGCAAGGATTATCAGACATGGGAACATGCGTCATATGTTCTATTCCTCCAGCCAAAACTATTTCTGAATTCCCACTCATTATCTCCATAGCACCTATTGATATTGCCATCATGGATGAAGAACATGCCCTTTCAACAGCCACTCCTGGAACACTAATTGGCAAGTTTGCCAAAAGGACAGGATGTCGACCTCCATAAAGATAATTTTCTCCTGCCTGCATAGCGCATCCTGTTATTACATCATCTATTTCATTTGGATTTATCGAGTTTTTCTCTATTACGTGGTTTATTAGCTTTGCTAAAGCTTCATCCATTCTTAGTGAATTGAAAACATCTTTCTCAGGTTCTTTTGGTCTTGATCTCGAGAAAGCTGTTCTTATATAATCAACAAGATAAACTTCGTTGCTCATTTTCCTTTAAATTCAGGTTTTCTTTTTTGCAGAAAAGCAGAGATGCCTTCTTTTAAATCTTCCGTGCCAAATATTACACCTGCTGAGAAGGACTCCATTTCAAGTCCTACATCTGAAGGAACTTCAGAGGCTTTGTTTATAAGCCTTTTCACCAAAGCAGCAGCTACGGGAGCAATTTTATCAGCCAACTCCTTGGCAAAATTTAAAGCCTCTTCATCAATATTTTGAACAAGTTTAGAAATTAAGCCATATTGGTATGCTTCCTTTCCTGTTATCCTCCTTGCAGTTAATATCATGTCTAAAGCTCTTGAAATTCCTAACAATTTCGCAAGCCTTTGAGATCCTCCCCATGCAGGAAGCAATCCAAGTGTCAATTCAGGAAAGCCTAGAACGCAGTCTTCTGTTGCTATTCTCAAATCACAAGCTAGAGCAAGCTCAAACCCTCCTCCTAAGACATAGCCTTTTAGGGCAGCTATGGTTATTTTAGGAATTTCAGAAATTTTTCTAAAAACTCTTTGTCCCTTCCTTGAAAATTCTAGAAATTGGAAAGAATTTGCAATATAAGTAGATAGATCAGCTCCAGCTGAGAAGTTATTACCTTGGCCTGTGATAATTATTATCCTAATATCCTGGTTATTCCAAAGAAAATCTAAAGCTCTATCCAATTCTTCTAAAACATTCGAAGAAATAGTATTAAGTTTTGGCCTGTTTATTGTTATTCGGGCTATTTTATCGGCAGGAAAATCTAGCAGGATTTCTTTATATATTGCTTCTTTGGTTGCTTCCTTTTGAACTTTTGTTTCCTGATATGACAATCTTCCTTCAATTGCTTCCCTCATTTTTCCTTCTTCTATGCTTTTAGCTGGATAAAATACACTGCAGTTAAATTTATTGTACAATTCAAGAAGCTTTTGCTTTACTTCTTGATTTGTTAAATTTTTTGCTACAGTAATTGGACCAAACGGTCTATTCAATCCAAGTTTTACAGCAGTTTCAATATCTTCAGGCGTTGCAACCCCTTCTTCTATTAGCTTAACAGCCTCATTTATTTCTAAAGAAAGGATGTCGAGTAAATAAACCTTGTCTGTAGGCTTAACGTTGGTAAAGCTTGGCCTGCCTGAAGACCAATCATAGAAACCTTTCCCCGATTTTTTACCTAATTTACCACTCTCAACAAGCTCAGCATAAACTTTGCACTTACCATATTCTGGAGAGAGTTCAGTTGAGTAGTATTTTAAAGACTCATAAACAATATCCAATCCCACGTAATCCATTAGTTCATAGGGTCCCATAGGCAGTCCTTGCATTTTTATAAAGGCATCAACTTCTTCAGGCTTAGCTATTCCATATTGAATAATGAAACAGAAATAAAGTGATTCGGGAGCGGTTATTCTGTTAACAATGAAACCTGGGGTATCTTTTTTAACTTTTACTGGAACCTTTCCCAATTTTTTAGCAAATTCATAGGCTATGTTTAATACTTCATCGCTTGTATACTCACCCTTAATTATCTCAACAAGCTTCATTACTACCGGCGGGTTAAAGAAATGCATCCCAACAACCCTTTCTGGATATTTTAATCCCTCAGCAATCTGAGTTATACGAATATTGGATGTATTTGTAGCAAGTATTACATCCCTTCCAGTTACCTCGTCAATTTTTTTAAAGATATTTCTCTTAAGTTGAAGATTTTCAGGAACGGCTTCTATAACTAGTTGAACGTCCTTTAAAGCTTCTTCTAAATTAAGGAATGTTTTTATTCTTTTTATTGTTTCATCATACTGTTGATTTGTTATATTTCCTTTCTTAAGAAGCCTTTCTAAGCTTTCCTTTATTCTTTCTATTGCCTTATATAAGATTTCTTCCTTTATATCTACAAGATTTACTTCACAACCTGAGAGTGAAATAACCTCTGCAATGCCATGACCCATTTCGCCTGCTCCAATTACTGCTACTCTTTTAATTTCCGACAATTTACCTTGCTTTACTTGCTACACTAACTAATCTTTGTGCTAACATTAAATCTCCTGAAACCCTTAATTGTCCTGAGAAGAAAGCTTGTATTCCATCAAGTCTACCATTCAATATATCATCCATTACTTTATCTGAAGCTGTAAACGTTGTATTTGCAACAGGAGCTTTACCTTCTTTAACCACTGCAGAACCATCTTCTTTGAATTCAACGTAAAAGTTAGTTGAATCTGTTATGTTAAATTGGAAAGTTTTATTCCAATTCTTTAGTTCGTTCTTTATTGTTTCATTTGAATTGAGCTTCTCTACTAGCCTTTTAACTGTCTCGTAAGATGTCATAAGAAAATAAGGTTTTAGTTAAATATATTGATAAATTAATTACTTCATGTTGAGTAAATGAGAATCATTCTATATACAGGTAAGGGAGGAGTAGGTAAATCGGTTATTTCAAGTGCAACTGCTGTCAAATGTGCGGAATTAGGATATAGGACATTAATAGTTTCTACGGATGCAGCTCATACCTTAAGCGATGCCTTTGGAATGAAAATTACAAACATTGAAACTAAAATAGCAGAAAATCTTGAAGCTATTCAGATAGATCCTGTATTTGAAGCGATGCAAAATTACTCAGCTCTCTTTGAATTTTTAAGCGAAGTTTTCAAAAGCAAAGGAATAGATGAAGCATTAGCTTACGAAATTGCAAACTTCCCTGGGGCAACAGGAGCTGCAGCTCTTTTAAAATTGGTGATCTACGCAGAGAGCAACAAATACGATGTAATAATTCTTGACATGGTCCCTTCTGGAGATGCATTAAAGTTACTTTATTTCCCCCATATGTTGGGAAGATTAAGCAGAAGGGTTATGGGGCTGGTTGCTCCACTGGCTGATTTTGGAAGAGCTTTTGCTTCTGTGATTGGAGTAAATGTTCCTTCAAGGGAGGTAATAAAAACAGAATTGAAGCTCCTAAACTTGCTTGAAAAAGCACAGAAAATACTTACCGATCGTTCAGGAACAAGTCTAAGATTGATAGTAAATCCTGATTCGTTTAGTATAGAAAATGCAAAAAGAACTTACATACAATCATCAATTTACGGAATAAACACTGATCTTCTTATTATAAACAAAATACTTCCAAGTGAAGTGAAGGATGAATATTTTTCTGAATGGATAAAGATCCAAGATGAATATATTAATAGATGCCAATTGGAATTTGCAAACTTACCTATAAAGAAGCTTCAGCTCTTTAGGAAAGAGGTTAAAGGGATAAAGGATTTAAAAATGCTTGCTGATGAACTTTATAAAAATGAAGATCCTTCAAAAGTTTACTCGATAAATGAAGGCATAGAATTCAAAGAAAGAGATAAAGGAATAGAAATCATAGTACCAGCACCTCTTGTAAAGAAAGAAGATTTAGAAATTGAAAGGATAGGTGATGAACTTATAATTAACGTTGAAACTGAAATTGGAAAATCAAGAATAATGTTACCTTTACCTTTTATTGCTTATAAATATTCATTAAAATCAGCAAAATTCTTTAATGGTAAAATACATATTATTTTTGAGTAATGCCTGAAGAAAAGGAAGAGGAAAGAAGAAGAGAAATAGTAGCAATACCTGTTCCTTTATTTGATATTATGGGAATCATGATAAGATACTGGCCAAGGGGGTATGAAGAATCTTTAAAGCATCTAATTAATGCCAACATAGAATTTCTTAAAGCTATTGATTCAGCAATTCAAAGAAGAATTGAAACTCTCCAAAGATATACTGAAGAGATAGAGAAGAGAGAAAAAATAGAAAAGAGAGAAAAAGTCAAGGTTGAATGATTTTCTAACTGACCATTTGTTCTGAATATTGATAACTGATGACGTCTTGATTGTTATACTGGTTAACGTGTAGCTTTCTGTTATTGTTAAAAGAAAATTTATATAGTATGCATATTTAATCATTTAATATTTACATTATTATTTTATATTTAGTTGTTATTAGATTTGCCACATTATATCCTTGAATCCCAGAAACTTGGCCGCCAGGATAAGTTCCCACACTACATTGGAATAAGTTCTCTATAGGTGTTGTATAGTTAAATTCCTTTGAAGGTCTTTGGTCAAATAAATATGGTTCCCTCATTGGAATGTGATCCAAATGCCCGTTCGAAATATTGTAAATATTCATTGCTTTTTCTGAGGTTAATTCATCAATGTAAAGTATTTTGTGTTTCAAATCTGGAAATTCTTCAAATAATTCTCTTAAGCTTCCCATAAACTCAAGAACGTTCCCTCCTCTGCTTTTGTCTAATATTGAAGGGAATATTAACTCACAGCATTCTGTTGTTATTATTGAATATGCAAAATCTCTTAGATTATCATTGAATTTTGGGTATTCTTTAAGAATTAAATTGTATTTTTTCCATCTTGCAACTCCAAATTTGCTTATATCAAAACCTAGAAGTTTAAATAAATTAAGAGGACTCATTGCAGAAACAAATATATCAGCTTCAAAAGTTTTACCATTAGAAGCTACTTTCTTTACTTTGTTATCTTTGATTATGAGTTCATCTATCTTATGATTTAAAAGGAATTTTACGCCTAAATTCAAGGCATGTTTGTAAACTGAATTTGCTACATTTCCCATTCCTTCTTTTACTAAAGACCAATCATAATTGTAAAGATAAGCTAAAACATAAGCTGGAGAAGATTTTAAGCTGGGATATATAAAAAACTCGATAAAATCTTCAGATAAGTATTCTGATAAAAAATCATAACAATTAGTTGTAAGAAAATCTTCATAACCATATTTTTTAGCTTCTTCAAGAACTTCCTCTTTGCTAGGAGGTCTTAAAACAAAGGTAAATTTATCATAAAGAAGTTTCTTAAATCCAAAGATCTTTTTCTCCATATCTTGAAACTTATTTTCTCCAACTTTAGCCATTTCTTTTCTTCTTTTATCTGCATCTTTCCAAAGAGGGATTACCCTATTTTTAAAGAGTATAACTTCAACCGGATCAAATTCAATTATTGGAATTTCAAATTTGCTTATTAAAAACTTTGGCATCAACCCAAGTACGTAAGATGCTCTGCTTAATTTTATACCGTTTATTTCATATGTGTCTGTGAGACCTCCTATTTTGTTGTTTGCTTCTAAAACTAGGACATCGAATCCCTGTTCAGCAAGAAAAGAGGCGCATATTAAACCATTGTGACCTGCACCCATTATTATAACTTTCATAATTTTTAGACCTAGCTAATGGCATATAATATCCGTAATTTTATTTATAAATTCTTGTGAATACTTTCCATGCAATGTGATCCTGATCGATCTCTTTGTAATAGGACAGTAAATAGCCAATGCAGATCTTAATTCGGTTTTGGGATTAAATATCGATATTTTAAACTCTCCTTCTTTGGAAAAAATTTCATGATCTTGAAGCTCAACCTTCTCATCTAGAATTTTAATCTTTCTTGATGATGATACATGAATTTCCATGAATGACCCCCTGTTTTCGTAGCTAAGTATGTAGTTTCCTATTCCATCTGTTACCCATTTGATACCGTTTAATGAAGTAAAAGAATTTATTTCGGGCATTTCTCCTATCAATCTCAACTTAAAACCATCAGGCATTGAGAAAATTACAAAGTTAACTGCTCCAATTATTTGATTCAAAGCAGCTACAACAACTCTCACATATAATAGAGAGATGATTAAAATATTATAATTTAGCATGCTAGACATTAACACGATAATTTTAATCATAGTAATCATAATGGTAGCATGGTACTCTTTAAGTGCTACCGTTCTTTATAGAGTGAAAAGAAATAAATACAATGTCTTCATTAACTTCTTAAAAAGCATTTGCCAAGTAGAAAGTGTAAAACTAGTAGGTACTAATTTATTTGTTTCGGGAAGAAAGCTTTACGATATTACAAAGTTTAATATCGCTGTGGATTTGGTTTCAACAGATATTATATTTCTTTGGATTACTTCAATTGCTTTTGGAAGAAGGGATCTGATTATATTAAAAGGGGAAATTGAAAAGAAGACATTGAACGAAATAGAAATTGTAAACCTTAAATTAAGTGGAGGAAGAATGTTAAGAAAAGAACTATTAAGAAGGGGATGGAAAGAAATATACATTAAAAACGGCTTTTCCGTACTTTCAAGAAAATACTTTTATTTGGATGAACCTCCAAAATATGTATGGAGGATTTCTATACGAAATGTCAATCCTCCTTTGCTCATAATGCTTCCTTTCAAATATTACGATAAGCTAAAAGAAATTGCAAAATATGTTAATAATTTAAAAATAGACTAATTCCCTGTACTTAATAGGGTTTCAAGAAAACTAAGTTCCCTTTCACCTATATTTCCCTCAAATATTTTCTTATTGTCAATTATTATAGCTGGTGTCTTCTTTATTTTGTATTTAGCAGAATATATCATCCCTTCAAAACTGAGAGTTGGTATAATTTGAACTATTTCCTTGGGGTTAATCTGGTTAATCCTTTCTAATATCCTTAAAACGTTATTCGATTCAAGTATGATATGAAAAGGCATTTCCTTTAATTGATCATCATTGAATGAAAATCTTCTCATGATTACTTCACAATGTGTACAATGTCCCAATCTAGGAGGGACTGATGTTACAATTTTTATCCTAGGCTTCACAATAGAAAGATATAATTAAAAATATAAATTTGTTAATGAATATCTGAAACTGCTTCTAAAATATCAAACTCTTTGAGTATTTCTTTTCTCCAAGGTTCAAGTTGGTTAATGATATAGGGCAATAATCTAAAAGAATAATAATTAGTTATTACAGGGACGCCAAGCATATCTGCATATAAAAGTAACATAAAAGTTCTTTCATAAGTTGCTTTAAGCTTTCTTAATTGAGTTTCAAGTTCAAATAAAAACGCACCGTAAAGAAATAGTTTTACTTTTTGAAGAAAAGTGGTCATTCTATTTTAAACTCTAGCAAGTCTTTTACAACAAGCTCGAGATCGTCTAAGCCTATTATATCATGAGAGAATTGTCTAACATGCCCTACGATATTTTCTACCCCAACATTTTTCTTCAACTGTTCAAAATAATGAAGTTGTTCTTCATATTTAGCCTTAAGATAGTTGCTTTCGTCTTTTTCCATATCGCTCCTTGTTATGATTTGATTAACTATAACACCTCCAACAGGAATATTGTATGACTTAACACTATTCATAAATCTTATAACAACTGAGATTGGTAATGCTTGAAGTAAAGTTACAAAGAAAAACCTTGTATAAGATGGATTCGTAAGGATATCTTTAACTTTAGAAAACTTTTCATTGAGTTGAATAAGATCATTCATGACAGGATCTTTTTGAATTTCCTTCATAACTTCATCCTTTCTGAAAGAAAGCTGAGCTCTTAATCCAAGAGCTTCCTTTCTGCTTTCGATCATTTTCTTTAACCAGAGCCCGTATATGTTACTTAAGGAAAGTAATCTGATTGCATTTGCAACAGCAGCTGTATCAAAAACTATTCTATCAAAATTTTTGCCTTCTATTAAAATCATATCCATTACTTTATCAAACATTGCGGATTCCTGAAAGGCTGGATTGGTTGTTGCTATATCTATGAAAGGCGTTGGATCCAAAGGTATTTCAGCCCATTTAAGAAATTCTCTTAGTCTTGTCGAAACATTTTCTCTGTATTTATCAACAACATCGCTAATGTCAACTTCCACCGCATAAAGTTCATAGTCTTTACTTATTTTTTGAATTTTTCCAGAAGTAAGGTCTCTCTTAAATAGGTTAGTTAAAGAGTGAACTGGATTCAATGAAGCAAGTAAAGTTTTTTGATTGTTTTTTGACGAATACAACGCTATAGCCGCTGCTATTATAGTTTTACCCACACCGCCTTTGCCTCCTACGAAAATAAACCTAGGCCCTTCGCTTAATATCTTAGCTATGCTCATATTTTACTCAATAGTTCAATGTGATAATCAATCGATGCTAAATATTTGGAAACATTTTCAAGCATTTTTAGTCCTTTTGGTTCCCTTTCAAACATGGGAATTGCTGCTACAACTTTTTCTCCGAACTTTTGGTTTATTTCCCTTAAGTATTCAATTTGTAATTTTATTTTATTCTTAAGAAGTTCAGGAATGTTTTTATTGACCAATTCCATAGGATAAACTTGATTTATTATTATTCCTGAAAGTTCCATTCTTAATTCTCTAAACATTTTTAATGCTCTTTCTGTATCATCTATACTTAGCTTCTCAGGCGTTATTACCATAAAAAATCCTGTTGTATTCTTGTTTGTTATTAGATTAGTGAATGAATTTATTCTACTTCGAATATAATTTAATTCTTTTAAGATTTCATTTTCTTTGGTTTTTTCACCTTTCATTCTAGCAATTATTTCCTCATATTTAGCAGCTTCTTTCATCGTTTCAGAAATTTTATCAATCCAAAGATTAAGAATTTCAGCCATGGATATCATTCTTACTCCATGACCGAAAGGTGGCATATCGAAAATATAATAATCAAACTCACCCTTGCTTACAACGTCTACCATGGCATCATATGTAGCAGATTCATACATAGCAGGTTCAGCAGAAGCAGAATCTATGTAATTTTCGATCTCTTCTGGGATCTTTTCTAAAGAATACATTTGCTTAATTTTATTCTTAATTTCTTCTTGATACTCCTTTATTTTCTTATCCGCATCAATCTCCATTAAAAACAAGTTTTTTGTTACTTCTATGATACCCTTACCAAATGCGTCTATTTCAAATATATCACTCAATGAAGCTTGAGGATCCGTGCTAAAACAAAGAACTTTTTTACCTTTTGAAGCTAAATGGTAAGATATTGCTGCACTGCATGTTGTTTTACCTAGCCCTCCTTTACCTGCAAAAATTAAAATTCTTAGCTGAGGATTTTTTTCTAAGAAAGCCCCTAAAGCCATTTTATCCTGAAATCAAATCTGTAATATCTCTTTCTCTTAACATCCTCATCTTCCAGGATTTAATATTTGGAACCATATAGGGCAGAAGTCTTAATGAATAATAAGGTGGTAGGATAGGAAAACCAAGCATATCGCCTAAAGTCATAAGCATGAATAAATGTTCCATGTACATTCTTGTTCTTAGCATGTAAGTAACGTTTCCATGCAAAGCGAAACCGTACATGAAAGCCTTTAAAGGATTTGTCTTCTTTTTATTTTCTTCATTACTTTCTTTCTTTTTAAAAATCATATCTGCAATAATTAAATAATCAAAAAAAATTAAAATATTTAATTCATTTATCTTCGCCAGGCTTGAACATTGTTGTTTTTCCACCAATTGGCTGTGTTACTCCCGCTTCTCTTCTATATGCAACTATTGACTTATATAGATAGTAACCCATTGCAGTACTTAATACAACGAGTGCTACACCTACGATAAAAGCTATTACATCGAAAGTTGCGACAATAGGATATGGAGTTACTCCTATACTTGTTAGATACGTATAGAATAGCTGTTGAAGAGCTGTTAAGGGCTTAGCTGTATTAAATGAGTGCATTATAAATAGATAAGCTGTGTAAGCGATTGCAGAAATTGTTGTTACCAACATGAATGAGCCAGGAATCAAAGTATACCAACTAGGTTTCTTAACTTTTGTTAGATAGGTTGCGACTAAAAGTAAAGCAAAGCCTGCAAATAATTGATTTGTTCCTCCGAAGTATTCCCAGATATAATCAAAGGTAAACGTTGCGATTAATGCTAATGATAGAACAAGAACAATTATTGTAGCAACATATTTGTTCCCTAATATTTTAATAGCGCCCTTTCTCTCCTCTACAAAGTCAGCTAAGACTAGTCTCCAGTATCTAATTACTAGCTGTTCAACGGTAACACCCATGAAAAGTAGGAAAGCTCCAAAGAAAAGCACGAAAGCATTGTAAAGTGTCTTTCCGAACAATCCTGAAGCTAATGTAGCTGCACCTATTACATAACCGTTTGCGCCAAGTGCTGTAACAGCTACCACTGATATTGCTGCAAAGGATGATAGAGCTACTATTGATTCAGTAAACATTGCTCCTCCTCCCACAGGTAAAGCATCTATTTCACTTTCAACTTGCTTTGAAGTAGTACCACTGCTAACTAGGCTATGCCAACCTGAAATTGCTCCACACGCTATTGTTACGAATAAAAGCGGCCATAATGGAAAACCTGTAAAGCTTGCTGTAAATCCTACATAAGCACTCTTAGTAAATCCTATACCTGTTAGAGGTGATAATAATGCAGATAGAATAACAAGTGCTACCGATGTTATTGCAGGAAAGAAAGCAAGATAGTTAAATGGAAGAATTAGGGTTGGTAATGGAACTATTGCTGCAATACCCAATATTATTGCAAAAATTATAGCCCAGAACATTATAGAACCATATGTTCCAAGGAAGTTGGATGGCGGGAAAGGTACTAAGTAGCCTATAACATATCCTATTACAACAACTATCAGCGCAAGTATTGTAGCGTAGAATATATTCCATCTTGCTTTGAAAACTAGTTGACCAAGAAGGACACCACCTAGCAATGTTCCGAATATCGTGTAAAAAGTGCCTGCAAATCCGTTTGCAGCCGTAGCTAATATATATACAAATGCCCCAGTTAATAACCAGAAATATATGAAAAGATAACTTAGAAGTATTGATCTAGCCCTTCTACCTACTAAATTGTAAGTTATTGGACCAAAAGATCTCCCTTCATTTCTTACCGAAAGCATCATTGCACTGTAATCCTGTGCCCATCCAATGAAAATCACACCTATTATAATCCAAAGCAAAGATGGAAGCCATCCCCAGTATTGAACTGCTAAAACAGGACCAACTATTGGTCCTAATGCTGCAACGCTCTTAAATTGAAAACCATATAATACATATCTATTTACTGGAAAGTATTCAACACCGTCCATGTACATTGTAGCAGGCGTTGGTCTCTTAGGATCGGGATCCCAAACTCTTTTATCTATCCATCTTGAATATAGCCTGTATGCAATATAATACAAAACTAGACCTAGTAGCACATAAGGCGCAGGTGTTGCTAAAATGCTTACCATTGATTATTCAAAGTTTTTGAAATATTTAAATGTTAACCTATAAATAGAAAAATGACTTTTTATATGTATAATCGTAAGTAAAAATTGGTGAAAAGGGGCATAAGCACAGTAATAGGAAGTTTAATTTTCCTTATAATAATGCTAGCTTTCTTTGGTGCATTCTTTTATATGCAAAATCAAATCGTAAATTTTGTTTCTTCAAGCTTAAGTAAGGTTTCAAATACTTCACAAAATAACTTAGAAAAGTTAGATATAATCCTTGCAGCTTATGATGAATATCTTCCAGTCAACATGGGCGTATCCAAAAATGAAAGTGCAAGTTATGCTCTTTATGATGTTTACAAACCCTTTGATGACAAATATATTGTTTTAACAAACACCACCACAATTACAAGCAAGAATAGGAATACCTTAATAAACTCCTTAAGTGTTAATTTTACGTTTAATATTAATCAACTCTACAAAAAACCTAATTATTTAGTTTTGGTTAACTTGATATATGATCTTAAGCTAAATTGTACTCCTCAAGGCGGTATTAAAAATTTTAACTTAATCTTGTCTTTATACTCATCAAATATAAATTTAGTGTCAACAACATTAAAATCAAACTCCTCAGAAGAATCATCATGTAGGTATTTATTCAATACTGGATTTGTTTTTGATTCTGTAAGCTTAAATCTAAGTAATACCACATTCAACAAAACAAATGTAACAATTCAGCTCAAATTGCAGATACAAACTTCTAATAGTATTAATATTAACGTCAGTACGGAATTAGATGTTGATTTTATCTCGTTTAGAATAATAAGTAATCCGCCCAATTATTTAAACATATATGTATTGAATAACTCTCCTTTCACTTCAAATTTGGTTCAAATTATATTGTTTAATTCTACTAAGTATTTTATTAATAACACGAACCTATTTATATCTCCTGGAACAATTAAATTAATACAAATTCCAATTAGTTCTTCTAATTATTTCTCCAATTCAAACGTAGAGATTGTTACGAACAGAGGAAACATTTATCAATCAACTATTTCAAGCTAATAATCTCCTCGGTTGCGTAAAAAGGATGATTTCTTAGTGACATAAATCGAAAAATCTTTACACAAATGAAAGTGTCGCTCTTTAGGGTATGGATGAAAAGACTTAAATATTATTTGTAAATTTCTCTTAGAAATGCAGCAACGCTTTTCTTAAGATCGATCA
>AQVQ01000025.1 GCA_000375685.1 crenarchaeote SCGC AAA261-N23 | reverse complement strand
AATAATTGCGATACTGAATGCTCCTCCTTAAGTCCCATAAAGCCCTCTATCGAGCTTAGGAGGAGCGTCACTGAGTTTCCTAACACATTCTTAAATTCTAAGATATTTAAGCCTTTTCATCCCCGCCATAAATGGCGAGGCTTTCATTTATGTAAATCCTGTTGTTAAGAATGTTAAAAGCGTTCTGATATTTCTTTCAATTGGTTATAATGAATAAGTATGTGCCATATATTTTTAAAATATAATTATTCTATTAATTCTATAGATGCTTAGTTGCAAGATAATAGTAACCTTAGGAGAGAACTTAAATTATGCATTTCCTGACCCTCATCCTCTTAATAAAAAAAGATATGAATTATTTCTTAAAGAATTACGAACAAGCAATATTTTAAAAGAAGGATATGCAGAAATCATTGAAGGGAATTTTGCCAGCGAAGAAAATCTGCTTTTGTTCCATTCAAAAAGTTATATAGAATTCGTAAAGAGAATGTCGGAATATGGTTCAGGATATTTGGATTACGGCGATACGCCTGTTTTTAAAGGTGTATTTGAAGCTTCATCCTATGTTGTAGGATCAACATTAATCGCAATTGACAAAGTATTTGAGAATAAAAATATCCATGCTTTTAATCCAATAGGAGGATTACACCATGCATTCTTTGATAGAGCTGCAGGGTTCTGTGTCTTTAACGATCCTGCAATAGCTATAATTTATGCGAGAAAAAAATACGGAATTAAAAAAATACTTTACTTTGATATAGATGCCCATCACGGAGATGGTGTTTATTATTCATTCGAAAGTGATCCTTATGTATACATAGTAGATTTCCATGAAAGCGGAAACTATTTATTTCCTGGAACTGGTTTCGATTATGAAAGAGGAAAAGGAGAAGCGTATAATACAAAGTTAAATATTCCTTTGGAGCCTTTTTCCGGTACTAAAGAATTTTTAAGAGAATTTGAAAAAGTTAAAGAATTCCTTAAAGATAAAGAATTTGATTTGATACTCTTTCAATGTGGAACAGATGGCATGAAGGATGATCCAATCACGCATCTTGAATACACTGAAACTGTTCATTTTGAGACTGCAAAATATCTGCATAGACTTGCCCATGAAAGATGTAAGGGAAGAATTGTAGCAATGGGTGGTGGAGGTTACAATCCAGAGAACGTTGCTAAAGGATGGATGAAAGTTATTGAAGCTATGACCAAGCTTGATTAAAAAGATAAATTAAAGCAAAGTGTTGCAAAAATTGTTACTACATTAAATGGATTTTGAAGAAATTGAAAATAGATTAAAATTTATCGAGATGGAGATAAGCAAAGGAAATTTAAATCTTAAGAAGCTAGGATTTTGGGAGATTGTAGAGGAAGCAAAAAGGAATAAAAAGATTGCTGAATTGTTGGGTAAAAAGATTGCTGAAATCAACAAAAAGGTATTTGAAACAAAATGGAAATGGAAGTTCCCACCATACCAAGGGATAACCTTACTATTGATAATTTCAGCAATAACATTGTATTTTTTCTTTTACTCAACCAATGATCCTTTTTATCTAAGTGTGTATTTGCCCATCGCATCGTTCATTTTATCAGCTTCACTTCATACACCTATTCAATATTTCGTAGGAAGAATTTTTGGAATAAAGTTTATTTATATTTATCCCAGAGGTATCTACATGTTCCAAAGAAGATCAAACAGCAAAATAAAAATTGAACCTGCTTTAAAGGTTGATTACGAAAGCTATCTTAATGCTTCCCCCTTAAAAAGAGCTTTAATGCATGCCTCAGGAGCCACATTTACACTTATTGCTGTTTATTTCTTCTTCATTTATTCAATAATTGCTAAAGCTTATATATGGTCAATAGCAATTTGCGGTGCAATTGCAATAATCTATACTTTAACGGATATATTTTATAGCGCTAAGATGGCGGCATTTAAAAGATTCCTTAATGAATACAAGACACATAAAGAACTAAAAAATATTAACAAACATTAAATTATTTTTTATTGCTAAACATTGAAAAAGTTATTATCTTAATAATCGATTTATCATGCGTAGTATGATTACTTATGAAGATATCTTAAGAGCGAGAAAAATATTGAAAGATGTTGTGCATAAGACTCCTTTAGATTATTCCACTACGTTTAGCAAGCTTACAGGTTGTAATGTATACCTTAAGCTAGAATGTCTTCAAAAAACAGGGGCTTTTAAAGTAAGAGGCGCCTATAATAAGATATTCTCTTTATCCGATGAACAAAAGTTAAGAGGAGTTGTAACAGCATCTGCTGGAAATCATGCACAAGGTGTTGCATATTCTAGCAAAATACTGGGAATTAAGTGTACAGTTGTAATGCCTGTTAATGCTTCGCCTGCAAAAGTTGCTGCAACAAGGTCATACGGAGCAGAAATAGTCTTCCATGGAAATATGTACGATAATGCGTTAGAAAAAGCATTGGAAATAGCTGAAAAAGAAAACAAAGTTTTCATACATGCATTTGATGATGAACATGTGATAGCTGGACAAGGAACAATTGGAATTGAAATATTAGAGGATCTGCCTGATGTTGATGCAGTAATCATGCCTGTTGGAGGAGGAGGACTAGCATCAGGTATAGCTATTGCTATTAAAAGTAAGAAACCGAACGTCAAAATAATAGGTGTTCAAACAAAAGCATTCCCTGCAATTAAAGAAACTTTAGAAAAAAATAGAATAGTCGAGATAAGTAATGGTTTTACAATTGCAGATGGTATAGCTGTAAAGAAGCCTGGAAACATCACATTGGAAATACTGAGGAAATACATGGATGATATTGGATTGGTAGATGATGAACAGATAGTTAAGACAATGTTTCTACTTATGGAAAGATCAAAGCTAGTTATTGAACCTGCGGGCGCTGTTGGACTTGCATACTTACTTAATGAAGGGAATGAGAAACTTAAAGATAAAAAAGTAGTTGTAGTTTTAAGCGGAGGGAACGTGGATATGTTCTTACTTGGACAAATTGTTCATAAAGGTTTAGGTAGCATAGGAAGATTGGTGAGAATATCGGTCCAATTATATGATAGGCCTGGCGAGCTAAAAAAGGTTATCGATACTATAGCAGCAAACAGGGTAAATATCGTTGATGTTATGCATGATAGATTAGGAAGTGATGTTAGAGCTGGAAGTGCTAAAGTCATTCTCAGCTTAGAGGCTGAGAGTAGCGAACATATTGATAATCTCCTGAAAATCCTCAAAGATAAAGGAATAGAATATCAACTAGAACCATAAGAACAAGCTAAAATCCTTCAGCTTTTTTATAAAAGATTCAATCTATTTTAAAACATTAAAATCATTAACAGAATCAATAAAAGCGTTTTTAAATCATTGCGGGCGCCGGGATTTGAACCCGGGTCACCAGCGTGGCAGGCTAATGTCCTAACCTGGCTAGACGACGCCCGCAACTATTTTATTATTTTTCCTTTTCCGTATTTATTTTTAAACGGTCATGAAGCTCATTTAAATGCCTTTTCATCATAGATCAGGGTAACTCTAATTAATCATCGCCAAATATTAAAATATTAGGAGTATTTTAAATTGGTATTAACTGAAGTTCAATATCGTATTTATTTGCAATCTTTTCTAGTTTTCTTGATGCTTTATGTTGAATCCTTGAATAATAAGAAACAGGAACTTTAAGTATGTACTTTTCACCTTTTTTCTCTATTATTGTTTCAGAGGCAGGAGCATACTTCTTTATGACTGAAAGTACTACATTCTTAATATGATCATCCTTTGATTCTTTCTTAATGGGAACTACAAAAGTCCTTTCACCAAACACGTATATTTCATATAAAGGTTCTTCTGTTTCAAGATCTTTGACCAAAACTACGGGCCTTGTAAGATCAGCTTCAGTTAATCCATGTGGTATTTTTACAGATGTCTCTAAGGTATATGTTTCCTTTATTTCTCCATATTTAATGAAAATTACAGTATCTATTATTGATGGGATCATTCCAAGCTCAACCCTGTTTATAAACCTTTGAATTGCATCTATGGGGGTGGTTGCATGTACTACTCCAACCATTCCTATTCCGGCCAATCTTAAATCAGTAAACATCTCAAAATCTTTAGTATCCCTCATTTCGTCAAATATTGTATAATCTGGTCTTGAAAGCAATAACACATCATGTAATTCCTCTGAGGTGCCATGGGTTTTTGAAAGCTGAGTAATTTCTGCAGGAAGAACCATATCCCTTGGTGACTCAAGAGTTTTTACTATTTTATTTTTCCTATGATAGAACTCAGCCAACGCTTGTGCAAACGTAGTTTTACCCATTCCAGGTGCTCCAGCTATCAGAATACCTTCAGCCTGTTTTTCGAGCCTTTCAAGAAGCTTTGGTGTTATATTATAATCCTCAATCCTCATACTTTTTGTGGGTCTAACAATCGTTACCTCAATACCGTCTGATAAAGGTGGCTTGGTTAATACTATCCTATAATTACCAAGCTGAGCTATTAAAGAAGATTTTCTATCGATTTCTCTAACTTGTTCATAAGAAGCTTTTGCTATTTCATAAATTTCCTTTGTAAGAGCTTCCAAATCACTTCTCGTTAAAATCTTTTCTCCAACTCTTTCCAATTCCCAACTCCCTGGTTTTCCTTTCTTAACAAACGGATAAGTTCCCTCCTTTAAATGTAAGCTCATAACGTCATCTTCAAAGTATTTGGTAAAGCTTGGAATACTTACGGTAGGTTTTACATAAATACAACTTATATTGGAAGCTTTAGAAATTTCATACAATGATTCATCTCCTGTGATAATAGTAGCCCCCATTTCTATCGCCAAAGTTAATAAGAAGTGGTTCTTATTATTCTCAAAATCCTCGAAAGATAAACCTTTTGGTAAATGATTTGTAAGTTCAACATATAATTCATCATTGCCGTTAACCAGTTCTGTAATTTCACTAACAGCTTCCGAAAAAGACTTTAGCTCTTCTACCGTTTTTGTATGCTTAAAGAAAGCAGTATGTATTAGTATTCTTCCTTTTATTTGATAATCAGCAATAATACTCTTCAATGTATTATTAGTGACCGAATAAAGGTCAAGTATATATTTACTCAACACGGCTTATCTTTTTATTACAACTTAACTTAAAATAACTCATTAATTAATTTTTTCTTTCAAGCTCTAATTAGTTCAAAACCGTTTTTATTAGCAAATTCAGCTATTATTTTTCTTTTTTCGCTGTCTACTCCTTTCCAATCTATCAATATTTTGTCAACATTTTCCATAGTCTTTCTAATAGGCTCGAATAATGTTTCTTCGTTTAAGTTGGCCTTTTCCAATGAATATTTGGAAATAATGTGGGATAACGCATATGTTTCTTCCATCTCATATTTTATGAATGCTGGAGCATAATGAGGACCGCCAAAGCAAACAACAGGTTCATATTCAAACCAGGTTTTTAGATCAATGGCTTCCAATATCTTGTTAACAACCAAGCTTGCTATTTCGATGCTATTCCACTCTCTTTCTGAACTTCCTATTTCAACAAATATTGAAGGAACTTTTTCGATAAAAGGACCATGATGTGTTGCTTCAAGTCCAACCTTAATTTTTATCAATTTTTCTAATTCAAGCATTTTTATAAATATTAATTTCATAAAATTAGCTGAAACGTAGCTTAACTTATTGGGAAAACCTCCTAAAGGGTTTTCATTTGAAAAATTTCCAATAGGATGGATAAAGATGCCAGGAATTTCACTTTGGGATTTATGCTTCGATAAGAAAATAAAAAAATCTGCTTCAATGTAATTGTCCAAATAATCTAGCTTAAGAAGGCTTCCCTTAAATGAAGCCAATTTGATATTTTTTGTTAATTCATAAATCTCATATTCCTCATTGAAATATTCCTTATTATATTCATGATTTTTTAAAATAGCTTCCTTCATTCTTCTCGAAGCCATATCTTCTTCTGAAGCTATCAGTAAAACTTTTTTATTTTGAAAATTCATAAAAACCACTTTACCATGTAGTATACTATTTTTTTAGTCACAGGATCAACAGATGCTATGATTAGCTTCTTTCTTACGTTATGTGAAAGTCTACCAGCCCTTAATATTTCTGAAGCTGAGATTTTGTTTTTCCTAACAACGACATCAACCAAAAATGGAGCATGATCTATTCCAGGACCGTACTTATAAACCATGAATGTAACTCCGTATTTCATACCTGATTTTACAATATAGCCTTTCTCTCTTAGATCTTGATATACTGCATACTTTTCGTTAAAATTATCAACATATTTGATAGCCTCTTTAATTGCATCTTCTTCATTCATCTTCGACCCTTTTTCATCATATACCTCCAACTCGCCTTTTTTTATCAAATATAATGCTTCGTAAAAACTAAGAATCATTCTAGCTTTAAATATCGGAGTTTTAGGCTTACTTATCTCAAGTGGTTTCCCAAAGAAATTTATCTTATAAACTAAAGGTCCTTTATCTGAATCTAAAATTACAAAATGTCCATTTGTATAGATTGCTTCTTGCTTCATATAACTATTTATTTTATGGCTTACACTATAAATTAGACTTGCAAACTAAAAAAATCTTCAGGATAGCAGTAATAATTGCGATTCTAATTTCCTTAGTTTTTTTTTTGTCTCCAGTATAAATTTGGGAAAATTATTTTTAGTGTTGTCAAACGCAGATCCTTTGTTTGTAGGATTAATAATCATTTCTTATTTTTTAGCGATTTTAATGTTTATACTTGCTTGGCATGTTATTTTAAGCATTGTTACAACGGTCAAATTTAAGCATAATTTCATAGCTACTTTGCTCCAAATATTTGGGAATATCGTAATTCCTTCAGCTTCGTTAGGTGGAGAAATTTTAAGAGTGAGTTATTTAAAAAATCGAACAAACACCNATTTAGAAAAGTTAATTGCCTCGATAGCGATAAATAGGCTTCAATATGGTATTACAATGATAGCGTTTATTATGATAGGCCTATTTTTTATCTTGTTGAATGGTATTTTTTCTTTATACATATTCTTAGCATTCATAATTATCATTATTTCTACTTTTATAATATACTTTCTAACCTTCAAATCAAAAGTGATCAAGTCATTTAGTGCAAAAATAATAAATTTCTCTCACAAGAAGTTTAATAGGCCAAAGAACTATTTAGAAGCAATAGATAAAGTAAATGATTTCATAGATAAGTTCGATCATTGGATAAAAAATATAACGAATAATAGGCTCTGGTTCTTGGGAATATTTTTGATGATACTACAATGGTTATTTAGCTCATTAACTATTTATCTAGCTTTTTTGGCTATTCATTACAAAGTCAATTTTACTATTATCGTATTTACGTATCCTATATTTGTCCTCTTAACTGTTACTCCTTTAGGCATCCCTGGCAACATAGGTTTTCTTGATTTAGTTATGATAGGATTATACACAAAACTGGGTATTGATATTGTGTATGCAACTGCAGCAACTTTAATTGCAAGATCATTTATGTTACTTGAAGATTTACTTATAAGTGTTCCTTTTGCTATAAAACATAGAAAACATTACATAAATTGAAATCTTTGTTCTTAAGAGCGGGATGAAGAAACTTGCGCATGCAAGAATTTAAGAATATCTCGTAAATTCAAACGATCTTCCTGAGCTCATAGAGGGGCTAATAGGATTTAGAAAAGAAGAATCAGTATTTCTATTTAATTAAGGATTTTATTAGAGACCAGATATAAGCTGCTCTTTTAATGAATGTATATTTAAACCAGACAACATAAAAAGCTCTGATTCTTTCATTGCTCAGCAAATGAGAAATGTAGCCATGAATCAATGCTGGAAACCTATGAGCTGCTCTAAAAGGGAACCTCTCCATCCTAGGGTAGTAAGGCGGTCAGCTATCTTCCTAAAGGTCTCCTTATCGTAGCAATCGTATTATTAGCTATACCATAAGCCTTCGCTTCTGATGTATTTATTATAACTTGTTCAAGAGGAAATTCTGAAGAAATTATTGCATCAAACACAATTCTTTTCTTTCCTCCAACAACTGCTTCAATTTTATCAACTATACCAAGTTCATTTGCTATTTTTTCGTTAATTTTTGCTTTACCTTCTTTTACCTCTTCAGATAAAACAAGTCTTAGTCTTTTTTCCTTTCTTACTTTATCCTGACTCATACAAATTAAACTTCTGTTGGTTTAGATTTAAATATTAAAATGCAACCATAAACATTAATAGAATGTTAGGCTCTTCCAAAGCATCGAAATTTATTTGCTTTATGTTAATATTTTTAATAATTCTTCAGTTTGTTCCTTATAAAGCTCACTCTACGTATAGTAACCCTTTGATTAATGAAACTCTTACCATAGATCAGCTTTATGATAATTCAGTTTTTACTGTTAAAGTCAGTTCCTATAATTTCTCTGATATATTAAACCTGACTCAGAATTATGGGAACTATATCGATTATTACATTCTAATAGTTTCAAACTTGAATTTGAACAACCAAACTTTAAGCTGGTTTTTAACCCAAAATCCTGAAATTAACTTCTTAGATTTCTTATCAGAGAAGAACTTAATACTTATTATAGATTACAAGAACTTCAATTTAAACATACCAAAAGAAATAATTGATTACGTGGATTCTATTTTGAAAACAAACTTTATTAATATAGAGAACAGGAGTTCAATGTATGTTTATTCTGCACCTGCAGATTACAACAGCTACATTGATTATTTTCTTCAAAAATTTAAGCAATACAAGAATGGATTTTTGAATATAACTTATTCATTGCATCCTTCACTTTTAGTTTATAAATATGTTGAAAACGGCTTAGATGATATTTATTCTGTAGGAATAGCTAGTGTTTTGAATTCAACAATCATTTCCAATCAAACTTACTTCATTCTGAATTACAGTAGGTTGCTGGGAACAATTTCTCCCTCACCTTACTCAAACAAATCCTATATAGAAATAAATTTGTTTGGAATGCAAGCTATTTCCTCTAATCCAAAAATTCCCTTTTTCAATTCCTATTCCAACGGCTATGTTTCTTCAGGCAAAATACTTTTGGATAAGGATACTTCTATTAGGGATTTTTATATAAATGCTTCTTTAATAAATCCCTTCTTGATTATTCAACAAATTGCAAATCCTGCGATTACAAATTCAACATTAAATCTTCAGGTCCTATTAAGAAATATAGGCACGTTAAAAGCTAGTAATGTTACCGTTAAATTAAGCGTTCCTAATAATTTTGAAGGCCCAAGAACTATATACTTTGGTGATATAAAACCTAACGGATTTTTAACAAAGAATATCACTTATACAATAGTCTCAAATGAACCAAATGTCTATTACCTTCAACCTCCTGTAGCTACATTAAAAGTAGGTGAGACAAACCTAACATTCATAGGAAATCCAATATATGTTGCTTATAAAGTAAGTAAATTTGCTTCATTAAGTTTATCTATTGAACAAATAAATCTCGATTATTTAACTTCAATTAAAAACAGAGTAAGTTTTCTGCTAAATATAACCAATAGTGGTAATACACAAGCAAGTAATGTATCTATTCAAATTGACTATTATCGATCATTCTTAAAAGCAATAAATGCTTCACAGAGCTTTATATTGAATGTTACATTGTACTTAAATAGATTCAATGAATTACCTACTAATGCCTCTTTATTTAACCAAATATTATTATCATACTTAAGTGAGAATACAACATATAGGTTAAATTTAACGGGAAATCTTTTCAATTCTATGCTAAATTATGGATACACAACATATGCATCATTTAGGCCATATCCTGTTAATTCTGTTTTTAATTCAACGTTTGATCTAATTTTTTCTTACGAAGTTATTGGAGGAAGCGGTAACGTTAGTTTGAAAATTCCCATGATCGCTTTGAAAAATTTAACGATAACCAAGCCTATAGGTTTACCAATAATAAATAATAGTTATGTTTTTTCCTTTTCTCTAATTAGCGGCAGTAAAAGCAGTATTAGCTTTAGTTTTAGGTCAAACTCCATCAATACATTCTATCTTACACCAATATATGAAGAAATTAGGCTTTCAAAATATCTTATCTTGCTTCCAACTTCTGTTTTTACAAACGGTATAAATATAGTTAGAGATTTCAATACAACAAATCTTCAAATAGGGGGAAAGGTTAAACTTGAAATAAGAATTACAAATTTCGCAACGACACCGATTTATAATTTAAATATAATAACGCAACTTTATAAGGGATGGGAGATAATAAGCGGAAACAAAGTTATAACACTAAATAGCTTATCGTCCCACTCAACGTATTCTGCAATATTATTCCTCAATGCATCAAAACCAACTTCCCCCTATATTCCTCCCACATTACTGAGCTTTGAAATAGGCAACTTAACATTTTCAGAATCTACGAATAAATCTTATATAAAAGTTTTTATGCAGTTTAGCTTTAAAGCTGTTAATATTTATTCAAACAATTTAAATAATTTTACGGTAAGAGTTTACTCTTTAGGCAACAATTTAATAGCTAATTTGACATCGATCAACGGCATTGCCAACTGGAATGGATACTTAGGAGTTTTTAATGTCCAAGTTTCATTTAAAGGAATAGTAGTTTTTAGCAACCAATTGAATTTAACAGCAGATAATTCAACGATAACGCTTATCACAAATGTAACCTCCATCAAGATAATAATAGCTGATGTTTTTGGTCAACAGATTCAAAATGCATACATAACAATAGAAGGACCTTTTGCTCAGCAGGCTGAAAAATCCCAATCAGAATATATATTGGATAATCTTCCGTTCGGAAGCTATACTTTGAATATACAAATTGAAGGTAAAGAATATAACATACCGATATTCATTGACCAATTTACGCCAAGACAAATAAAAATAAACTTGCCTATTATTTATTCTCTAGGATATGCCGTTAGTCTGCAATTATTTGCTCTGATTATTTTTATAGCTTTCCTAATCGTAACTTTCATAGCCTTTTATAGGATAAAGAAAACAAAATCAATTACTTCAGCTACTAGAAAATAAAACTCCAGCCTCTTCAAACTTCACTTCTTTTCTTATTAATTTTTTCAAAATTTCGCCTACCTGGCTTGAAGCTATCCTAATTTGTTTCCAATCATCCCTGTTCCTTATTGTCACCGTATTATCTTCGATACTTTGGTAGTCTACTGTTATACAGAAAGGTACTCCGATTTCATCGTACTTTGCATATATCTTTCCAATGTATTCAGTATCATCAAATATAACATCTAAATCATTACTCTTCAATTCTTTGTAAAGTCTATAAGCATAGCTAACTATCTTCTCTTTATTTACCAAAGGTGCAACGACTGCAATGTAAGGCGCTATATCATACGGCAATTTAAGAATTAATCTTGATTTCTGTTCATACAAACAATTATCCAAAACAGTCAAGAATATTCTTTCGATACCAAAAGATGGTTCAGCCACATGCGGATAAAATCTTTCAACAACTTTATTATTTTCTATTCTTTCAGCTGTTAAACTTACGCCGCTTTTTAAAGAATGATTTCTTAAATCATAATCCGTTCTTAATGCATGACCCGAAACTTCTATCCAACTTCCATCTGAAATCTTAACCATTTGGTCAAAAGTTTGACTTGAATAATGAGTCCTCTCTTCAGGAAATTTTTCTAAAAAGTATTGATTATCGTGTTGTATACCCAATTCATTCAAAAATTCTTGCGCAAGAAACATAAAATAAACAAGCCATTCATTTTTTACAATTCCTTTTTCCAGAAGGTCTCCAATTGATGCTTTGTATGGCTCTTTTTTACCTTGGCTTCTTGAGTTAACATCCAAGACTCTTATTTCCTTATTTAAAATTTCCGCTATATAGCTACATCTTGGATTTTTGTAATCGTAAAAAATTTCTAAATCAATAATTGTAAATTCTCTCATTCTAAACAAACCTTTTCTTGGAGAAATTTCGTTCCTATCAACTTTTCCTATTTGAACAATTCCTAAAGGTAATTTCTTCCCTGTAAGTTCGTAAACTTTCTTAAAATTTATGAAAACACCCTGTGCAGCTTCAGGCCTCAAATAACCAATTTCTTCGGCATATGGAGATATATTTGTTTTCATCAGTAAATTAAACTTAGAAGGTTTATCAAAGTCGCCTCCACAATTTGGACATTTTATATTGTTTTTAACAATGTATTCTTCAATTTGACTTTCATTCCAACGATCTACTTCCTCAATTTCTATTATATTATCTACTCTAAACTTTCTTCCACAGTTTTTGCAAACAACTATAGAATCTGTAAAATGTTCAAGATGACCTGAGGCCTCAAACACAATGCTTGGCATTACAATTGGTGTACTAATCTCATAAATGAAATCATGCCTATCGATGAAAAATTTTCTCCACTTCTCTTCTATCTTTCTCAGTATTTTATATCCTATAGGACCAAAGTCTAGAAATCCTGACACTCCTCCATATATCTCGAAAGATTGCCAAACTAGCCCTCTTCTTTTTATTAGATCGTAAAGCCTAGTACTCATTTACATAATTTTAAAATTCCAATTATTAAAACAAAAGCTTATCCATATTTCTTGCATTTAAGCTACGCAATCTTGATATAAGATAGAGAAATTAGCACTTTAATTCATTCCCTATTTCTTGCGAAATAGCTTGAAGTACAGGATTGGTTAATTTTATATTAAAATACCAATGTTTTATCATATACTTTATGAAAATAAGAATAAGCAGATCAGTAATTGCTGGAATAATAATCATTATAATAGCTGTTGGCTTAATAGCATATGCTATATTACCTAAAGTTGAACATCATGTTCAAGCTAAAACCTATTCTGCAAGTTTTACTTTTTACGATGTAGTAAGCAATAAAACTTCCAAACCAATTACAAGCTTAACCGTTAAGTTATATTCTTTAAATTACTCATCAACTTTGCTTGCACCGAATTTTGCTAATACTTCATATGTTTTCTACAATTTGACAAAAGGTAGCTATAACTTAATAGTTTACTCACCAGATAATATAGTACTATATAATGAGACAATGAGCATAAGCGAAAACTTAACGAAGAGCATCGTATTATCTTCCCAACCTTTAACGATATATGTTAACCTAAATGGAAAAACAAGCATCTTACCATATACTATAGAAATTAAAAGTAGCGTAGTGAACTTAACTAAACAGTTAGTTCCTTCTTTGCCTTTACAAATTCAAGAATTGCCTTTAGGTGAGTATAATATAAGTGTTATTTTAAATAATTTAACCATAAATAGCACGTCAGTTAACTTAAACGGTAAGATTAACAACGTTACAATTAATACATTCTTGTATAATGTAACATTAAGATTGTTTGATCAAAATAAGAAACTTGTAGCTAATTCACTTGTTTACCTAATTTACAATAACAGAACAGTTTATAATATCACTTCTCAAAGTGGTATTTTCCAGCTTAATAATGTTCCTCCTTTCAATTATTCTGTAAAGTTTAGTTATAAGGGAATTAATTTTACAGTTCCGCCTTATAGTATCAAAGTAAATAAAAATTCAACAAACTTTAATTTTACATCATATTTTACAAATGCCACATTTAACCTAGCTTATCAGAATAGATTACCGGCTAAAGGGCTATTGGTTGAAATATCGAATAATGCAACTGGAATAACGAACACAAATGGAACTATAAATTTTACCTATATTCCTGCAAATGTTAGTATAGATGTGAAAGTATTAAGAGGAGGTATAATTGTTTTAAACCAGCTATTGCGTTTATCCTATAAAGCAAACGTTTTTAATTTCATAATTCAAAACTCCACTCTAGATTTAAAATTAGTTGGTGTTAATAATCAACCTGTTTCGAATGTTTTTATAATTTTGCAGGATAGCTTCAATTCATCCTTCATACTAAACCTAAGTAAACCTATCATAAATTTCTCCTTGTATCCAAGCAATTACTTAGTTCAAGTTTACACTTATGAAATTGCTAATGAACAAACATTGCTGGTCTATAAATCTTATTTGATAATAAACCAAACTGTGTCTAAAACAATAATTTTGCCTGTAGGATACACTTTAAAAGTAAACACAAACAATTCTTCATCAGTTGTATTATTATACTATGTATCGAACAATTACGGAGATGTACTTATAAATCAAGGTCAAGGATCAAGTGTTACATTCAATAACCTGGTAATGGGCACTTATAAAATAGTTTTAACTATAAATGGCGAATACGAAAATTCAACGCTTATAACAATTACGAACTCTACACAACAAGTTCATAACGTCAATATTTTAATACCTAAAGTTAAAACCACCGCTACTTTGTATCCTTCTTTCATCTTATCAGCAGTGCTGACGGTTTTAATTGCAACATTCATTTTCTTAAGCTATAGAGATTATAAAAAGAAGAAATCTGTCAAAACCGAAATAGAAAAGAAAAATGAAGAATAAAATATTTCAATATAGTGAACTTTATTTTATAACTACAAAAGAATTTGCAGGACTGGTTAAAAAGGCAGAGAATTCACGCTTTGTCATTTTAGGTGCCCCTTATGATTCAACAACCACTTATAGGCCCGGCACACGTTTTGCTCCTTCAAGTATAAGAGAAGCATCTATAAACATTGAGACTTTTTGCAATCTTGCTAAGGAATATTTGGAACATATCAATTTTTACGATGCAGGAGATTTAGATGTTATAGGCCTTGATATTCATGAATGCTTAAGACGTGTTTCAGTAGCAGTAGAAGATATACATGCAAGTGGAAGATACCCTGTAATTATAGGCGGTGAACATACTATAACTTATGCACCTATACGTTCAATAAGACCTGATTTAATTATCGTCTTCGATGCGCATTTAGATTTAAGAGACGAATATCCTCATGGAATGAAAATAAGCCATGCAACTGTAATGAGAAGAATATATGAAGATCTGGCAATAAAAAATATAGTATATATTGGTTCAAGAGCATGGAGTAAAGAAGAGCACGAATTCTCTAAAAAGATCAATGCTAAAGTTTTTGATGTATTTTGGATTAGAAAAAATATTAGAGAAGTTATAGATTCTTTAAAGCTCTTGATAAAGAAATCAGAGAAGTATTATATTTCATTTGATATGGACGTAATTGATCCTTCTCATGCACCAGGAGTAAGTAATCCTGAACCTAATGGTCTTTACACCTATGAGATATTTTCAATACTTAACGATATAGTAGGTGAAAAGCTAGCGGGATTCGATTTAGTTGAGGTATGTCCATCATATGATAATGGGATAACCTCAATACTTGCTGCTAAGATTTTACAAGAAACAATCGCCCTTTGGAATAAAAGTCTGACCGATCAAACTTTTTTTAAATGAGTTACTGGCAACTAGCTTAGTCGGCCTTTACAATCTTTGCAGCTGGTCTTTTGATTTTTACCAGTATTTTTGAATTACAGTAAATGCAGGAGAAATTCCTTACAGTAATGCTTCTCTCAAGGATTTCTTTATAGGTAATTTTTCTCCCACATCTTAAACATTGATAATCATACTGTTGTGAAGAGCTTTCCATACGCTACTTATCCTATAATTAAGTATATAAGGATTTAAAACTATATTGTATATCAAAGTAATGCGAAAAAAAGGCATTTCGACTGAATGGGAAGAGGTGGTTCATTGAGTAGTAAAGATACTGACGAACTCTTTTCCGTTGAAAATATTCTGGAGAACTTAGATAAGGAACAAAAGAGAATAAAAATTAGACTTGAAAAGAGAAAATTTGGGAAGGGAGTTACTATTATAGAAGGCTTATCTGAAGATGTAGCAATTGATTTAACAAAGGAATTGAAATCTAAACTTGCATGTGGAGGAACTTATAAAAATGGAAATATAGAACTTCAAGGAGATCATAGAGATGCTGTAAAACAATATTTATTATCTAAAGGATATCTTGAAGAAAATATCATAATTGAATAATGAACATTATCGAAATCCTTAAAAATTTAAAGAGGAAAAATCCAAGAAATTTGCGTTGTCCTAATTGCGGAGGTAAAAATGTTCATAGAATATTTTCGATGCAATGGTTAGCTCCATCACCTTTTCTGTGCAAAGATTGCGGCTATACAGGATATCTTTTAATATCGATTGATGAAGAAACTAAAGATGAAAAGGTAAACCGTACTTAAGTATTTTCTCAGGTATTTTATCTTTCCATTTTTTTAAAAAATCAATATCCTCATCCTTCTTTCTTAATTCATCAGGCAACATTATTGGAATTTCTTCTTGGATAGGATACCATCTGTTACATCTTTTGCATATCAATATTCCTTCAATTACCTCTTTTTTTGTACATTCAACACAGTCAATTTTGCTTATATCTATATTTTTTAGAAAATCTTTACTTAGCCCACAGTAATCTTTGCAAAAAGGTGTCTTGACATTCAAATTTTTATATTCATATTTGGTTTCGCTGAATACAAGAAATTCAAGTGGCCAATCTTTGCATATAGGGCATGCTAATAAATCTAAAAGTCTGTATTTCACAGCATAAATCAAGATTTCTTAGTATTTATCTTTTTAAAATTAATAGAGCAGCCGTAGTTTTGGTAGTTCAATTGTTCCCAACCTTTCATCTATAATGAAAGGTATTCCTTCTTCTACAATAGAATACTTTTTAGCTATTCCTGCAAGCGAATTTGACCTCTCATTTAAAGCGGTTCCTGAAGCAAAAATTGAAAACGGTGGAACCATTACAAAGATATTTTTTGACTTGGTTGGAACATAGAATATTGCTAGATATTTTTTATACTCGCCTTCCTCACTTATCATTTTTATAGCAGGATGTTCATGACCTATTATGACCACTTCGCTTTTTTTAATCAATTCTTCATTATCTTCATGACCATGCATAATTAAATATTCTCTTTCATTCAAATAATCTACAAACGGGAAACCCAATTTTCTAGCTATTGGTCGTATAAAGGTATCATGATTACCCTTCACAAGGAGAACTTCCTTGTAAAAAGAAGAAATGAATAATAAAAAATTTTCAATTTCTCTATATTCTCTCTTAGTTATTTTCTCAAATCCATGTCTAATATCTCCATTGATTATAAGCCTCTTTGTAGAGACCAATTCATTCATTCTCTCTATTCTATTCTCTTTTGTTCCTTATCTAAGTTCTCCAGAATATTTTCAACGGAAAAGAGTTCGTCAGTATCTTTACTACTCAATGAACCACCTCTTCCCA
>AQVQ01000024.1 GCA_000375685.1 crenarchaeote SCGC AAA261-N23 | reverse complement strand
TACCCTTATGTAATTATCATATCTTTCTTCAACCGTCGCTTCAGCATGCAAATTTATTGCAGCAACCAAAGCTGGAGCACCTTCTACCACAAAATGTTCTCCGCTTATTATAATTTTTGAAGGAGCTCTTGCAGTGCTCAATATTTAATTAATCTTATTTAAATACAAATATCTTTGGAAAAATTTCTAGAGATGTGGAATCTGTTGTAGTTAAATTAGGAGGTTCTGTTATAACTAAAAAAGATGAACCTCTTAAAGAAAGGATAGAGGTTATTAACAATCTAGCAAATCAAATATCGACAGTTTGTAATGATTTAAGGCTTTGCATCGTTCATGGAGGAGGCTCATTTGGGCACTATGTAGCTAAGAAATATGCAATTCATCAAGGCTTACCTAGAATAAAAATAGGATTATCAATGCTGGAAATGGAGATGAGAAGGCTTAATTTAATAATAGCTAATTCTTTGATAAACCACGGAGTTCCAGTTATTCAATTCTCTCCCATAGACATTTTTATTAGTAAAGGCGATGCAGTAGTAAATTTCTTCAATGAATCGATAAAGATTTCATTAGATCTTGGATATATTCCTTTATTATACGGAGATGTGATTTTTGGTTACGATAAAGGGTGTAGAATACTTTCAGGAGACCAAATTTGCTTAGAAATGGCAAAATTAATTTCAGCTAAAAAGATAGTTTTTTGCATGGATGCTACAGGAGTTTATGATAAAGATCCGAAAAAATACAATGATGCAAAACTTATTAGAAAAATTGAGTCGAAGGAACTTGAGCTTCTTATTAACAACTTATCAAAAAGTGATGACGTAACAGGAGGTATCGTGAATAAGCTTAAAGTAGCACATGAAGCCTCAAAATTAGGTATCAAAACGATATTTATTAGCGGATTTTCCCATAATATGTTAAAAAAAGTGTTAAAAAATGAAGAGTTTATAGGCACGGAAATATATTAAGCATTTCATAAAATGTCCTTAGATTTTAACGAGATTAAAAATTATGCTGATTTTTTCAATAGAAGAATTATTGAGCATTTTAACGAAATAGAGCCTGAAATACTTAAAAAATCCTCATTGCATATCCTTGTTAATGGAGGTAAAAGGCTAAGACCTTTTATCCTTTCAAAGATAGCTAATTTTTACGGAATGGATTTTGAATCTTCCTTCCCAGCATCTGCTTCAGTAGAACTTATTCATAACTTTAGTCTAATACATGATGACATAATGGATAAGGACAAAATTAGACACGGTAAGCCTACTGTACATGAGGCATACGGCCTAGATTTTGCAATTCTTTCTGGAGATTTACTTTTTGCTTTAGCTTTCAAATCCCTTCAAATGTTAAAAGGTAAAGTTAAAAAAGATAGGATTTTGAAAAGTTACAATGAACTTTCGAGCGCTACAGTTAAGCTAGCAATTGGTCAAGGATTGGATATTCATCTTTCAAGAAACAAGATTTTTGATCAAAATAAAACTATAAAAATGATACAATATAAAACTTCAGCTCTCTTTGAAGCAAGCTGTGTAATAGGAGCATTGATATCAAATGCAAAAATGAAAGAGGTTGAAAAAATAAGGAAGTTTGCAAGATATTCAGGTATAGCTTTCCAAATTAAGGATGATATTCTTGGAACTTTTGGAGATGAGAAAATTACGGGAAAGCCTGTAGGAAACGATTTAAGGGAAGGAAAGAAAACTTTGATAGTTATTCATGCTTTTAATCATGGAAATTCCTTATTGAAAAATAAACTTGAAAAAGTTTTAGGTAATCCATTGGCTTCAAATGATGATATAAAATCTTTAATTGACGATTTAAAAACTATAGGTTCATACGACTATGCCATGGAAAAATCAAAATACTATCTTAACTTGGCAAAAAGGCATTTAGAAGATTTAAGGAAAGATTTAGCTGATTTTCTTTATTCATTTGGTGAATTTTTAGTTGAGAGGAATTATTAATGGAAGGCAAAGAGCTTGAAGACTTTATTTTTAAAAAAGCTCTATCAAATGCTTATAAGCATAACGGGAAAGCAGAAACCCAAGCAGTTTTAAGGAAAATTCTTTTCAAATATCCTGAACTTAGACCTAAAGTTAGAGAATTAATACTAAAAATAAATGAGGTAGTATCTAAAATAAATCAGTTGAGCATTGAAGAACAATACAACTATCTCGTTGCATTATATCCTGAAGAATTAAAGGAAGAAAAAATTCAAGCAAAAGCTCTTGAACTTCCTCCTTTACCAAATGCTGAAAAATATAAGTTAATCGTAACACGTTTTGCTCCAAATCCTGACGGGCCATTACATTTAGGAAACATAAGAGCTGCTTTGCTTTCCCATGAATATGCAAGAAAATACAAGGGAAGATTTATAATTAGATTCGAGGATACCGATCCTAGGACAAAGAAACCCATTTTAAATTTGTTTGAGGATGAGAAAAGCGATTATGAATACATATTGAGAGATTTGGAATGGTTATACATAATTCCAGATGAAATCTACATACAATCTGATAGACTTAAAATCTATTATGATATAGCTAAAGAGATTATCAAAAAAGGAGGAGCTTACTTATGTTTTTGTGATCAAGAAAAAATTAAAAGGTATAGAAATGAGGGCATTCCTTGCGAACATAGGGAGAAAAGCGTTGAGGAAAATTTAGAGCAATTTGATAAAAGCATAAAAGGCGATTTCCTAAATACAAAGAATCCGCCAGTATTAAGGATCAAAACTGATATAAAGCATCCAAATCCGAGTGTAAGAGATTGGATTGCCTTTAGACATATAAATCCTTCAATTTACCCACATCCTAGAATTAAAAAAATTAGAGAATATTTAGGATACGATCCATCCTTTTGGCCAACCTACAATTTTTCAGTAAGTGTAGATGACCACTTGATGAATATTACACATGTTTTCAGGGCTAAAGAGCATATAGTAAATACTGTAAAACAAAGCTACATTTATAAATGGATGGGATGGAATGAACCAGAATCAATACATTATGGAAGAATAAATTTCGAGAATGTTGTTTTATCTAAAACAAGAATAAGGGAGATGATAAAGGAAGGAAAACTAGAAGGATATGCTGATCCTGATTTGGCTACAATACTATCCCTCAGAAAAAGAGGCTTTTTACCTGATACAATAAGGGAAGTAATACTTGAACTAGGAGTTAAGCCTGTTGAAGCAAAAATTAGTCTAGAAAATCTCTATTCAATAAACAGGAAGAAAATAGATTCAATTGCAAACAGGTATTTTTTTGTCTATCAACCCCAGGAAGTTTATCTTATTAATGATAAGGAAATAATTGTTAAAAGGCAATTGCATCCTTCAAGAAATGAGTATTTTGAGTTAAAATTAAAGCCTTCGAATAGCTTTATTAAAATTTATGTCTGCAAGAACGATTTAGAAAATGTAAAGGAAGTTAGACTGATTGAAATTGGTAACGTAAAAATAATGAATGAGAACGGAAAAATTTTCGCTAAGTTCATTGATGATCAATCAATAGAATATGCGAGAAAAAATTCTTTGAATTTCATTCAGTGGGTATACGATGAATTTAAAGTAAATGCTCTTGTAAAATGTCCTTCAAGTTTTTCAAAGGATAAAAAAATATTTGGGTATGCTGAAAAAGAGGTTATGAATCTTAAAATAGGTACTTTAATCCAATTTTTAAGATTCGGTTTTGTAAAGCTTGATGAAATTTTGTCAAATGAGATTTTATTTTATTATACACACAATTGATTTAAGTTAAATTTAAATATGTAATAAAAATTAAACATAATCACGGATTCAAAGATGAGTGGTAGAAAACCCATGTATGTAAGATTTGAAGTACCTCAGGAACTTTATGAAAAGATATATGAATTTGTTAGAGTTAGCAGGGAAACAGGGAAAATAAAAAAGGGAGTAAACGAAACAACAAAATCAATTGAAAGAGGATTAGCAAAGTTTGTAATTCTTGCTGAAAATGTTGATCCTCCTGAAATCGTAGCACATATTCCTTTAATTTGTGAAGAAAAGAATATACCTTATCTTTATGTTCCAGACAAAAAGAAGCTAGGAGAAGTAGCTGGCATAAATGTAGCAGCAAGTTCTGTTGCAGTACTGGAAATAGGTGAAGCAAAAACTATTTACAATGATTTGGTTTCAGCTTTCTCAGATTTAAGAGCAAAACTTTCTCCAAAGGAAACTGAGCAAAAAGCTGAAGCAGAGAAAAAAGAGGAAAAACCAAAGGAGGAAAAGCCTAAGAAAGCTAAGGCAAAATCTGAAAAGAAAGAAGAATAATAGATTATGAGTTCTCAGGATGCAACCCCTGCAGAGGTTGTTCAAATAATAGGAAGGACAGGAGTAGGAGGAGAGGTTACACAGGTTAGGGTAAGAATACTTGAGGGAAAGGACAAGGGAAGAGTTCTAACAAGAAATGTAATGGGCCCTGTAAGAGAAGGAGATATAGTAATGCTTAGAGAAACAGAAAGAGAGGCTAAAAAGCTTGTCCCAAGGTAATGGTTACACAGTATATTTGTAGTTTTTGCGGTAAAAATTTTCCAACAGGTAAAGGAATAATGTTTGTTAAAAAGGATGGAAGCATACTTTATTTTTGCTCAAGCAAATGCAGGAAAAATAGATTAAAGCTTGCTAGAAATCCTGTAAAGTTTAAGTGGACTTTTTCGTATCCTAGGCATAAATCCTAGTTAAATTTAATTTTATTTTAGAATATTTCTTTTATTCAATGAAAATAAGACAGCCTATTTTAACGGTTTTAGGTCATGTTGATGTAGGTAAAACTACCCTATTGGATAAAATTAGGGGTACTGCTGTTCAATTGAAGGAAGCAGGTGGAATGACTCAACATATTGGTGCTTCTTTTCTTCCTATTCAAGTTATAGAAAAGCTTTCTTCAAATTTAATTGAAAAATACAAAGCAAAGCTTGAGATTCCAGGAATCTTAATAATAGATACACCTGGTCATGAAGTATTTGCAAATCTTAGAAAAAGGGGCGGATCAGTTGCAGACATGGCAATACTAGTTGTCGACATACTTAAAGGATTAGAAAGACAAACTTATGAAAGTCTTGAGGTTCTTAAATCAAGAAATGTACCTTTTGTAATAGCTTACAATAAGTTAGACAGACTTGAAGGTTGGAAAGCAAGGGAAACGTATTCTTTCATTGAGTCTTTCAATGAACAGGATGAAAGAACAAAGGAAAGATTGGATTATAAAGTTTATGAACTAATTAGTAACCTTTCAAGGTTGGGTTTACAAGCTGAAAGATTCGATAGAGTTAGAGACTTTACTAAAACAATTCCTATAGTTCCAACAAGTGCAATCTATGGTATAGGAATTTCTGAGCTTTTACTTATAATAAGCGGAATTTGTCAAAATTATTTAAAGGGAAGACTTGCCTATACAGAAGGCCCGGCTGCAGGTGTAGTTTTGGAAGTTAAACAGGAAGTTGGTCTTGGTATCACAGTCGATTCAATAATATTCAACGGAATATTGAGAAAAGGCGATATTATTGCTTTGGAAGGAATTGATGGGATAATAACCACGAAAGTAAAGGCTTTGATGATGCCTAAACCATTAGATGAAATGAGGGCACCTGAAGATAAATTCTTAAGTGTAGAGGAAGTTGTCGCTGCTGCAGGTGTAAAAATTGTTGCGGATAACTTAGAAAAGGCTTTAGCAGGTTCTCCGCTTTATGTTATAACTGAAGAAAATTATAAAGAAGTATTCAAAAAAATAGAAGAAGAGGTAAGCTCAATAAAAGTCAGATCTGATAAGGAGGGAGTCGTAGTAAAAACCGATACATTGGGGGTATTAGAAGCATTGACTTCCTATTTGAAACAGCATGGAGTTCCTGTAAGATTAGCAGATATTGGTCCAATAACAAAAAGTGATGTAATTGAAGCTTCAATATCAAAAAGCATAAACAAAATCTACGGCGTAATCCTTGCATTCAACGTTAAAGTTCTTCCTGAAGCTGAAAAGGAAATGGCTGAAAAAGGAATTAAATTAATAAAGGAACCGATAATTTACAGAATTTTTGAATCTTATCAAGAATTTGTGAATAAAATTAGAGAAGAAGAAAAGAAAGCAGATTTTGAAAAATATCCCTATCCTGCTATTATTAAAATATTACCAGGCTTTGTTTTTAGAAGGAGTGATCCTGCTATTGTAGGAGTTGAAGTTATACTCGGCAAAATAAAGCCAGGCTATACTTTGATGAACAAAAGCGGAAAAATAATCGGAAGTATAATGCAAATACAAGACCAAGGAAAACCCTTACCTGAGGCCAATAAAGGAATGGCTGTAGCTATATCAATAAAGGGGGAAGCTAATGTTGGTAGGAATGTTTTTGAAGGAGACAATTTATATGTGTACATAAGTAGAGAAGATGCTAAATACTTGCTAAGCAAATACAAAAGTGAATTTACTGAAGAAGAAATTTCATATCTTGAAAAAATTTCATTTGGAAAGCTTCCATAAAGCGACAAGGATATATTTTTAATATCATAAAATAGACATTATGCCAGAATTTAAGGTCAATGTTTCAAATCCTAAGGATGGTACTTCAAAGGTATATGTACTAAAAGATCAGCAAACAAGGGCGTTGATAGGATTGAAAATCGGAGATGTTTTTGATGGAGCAATATTAGGTCTGAAGGGAACAAAGCTGAAAATTACAGGAGGTTCTGATAACTCAGGTTTTCCCATGATACCTACAATACCTGGAGGAGTGAAGAAATCAATCGTAATGTCAAAGGGTATTGGATTTAAACCTAAGAAAGAAGGATTGAGGAAAAGAAAAACTGTAAGAGGAAACACGATTACAGAAGACACAGTATTGATTAACTGTGTAATGGTAGAAGATAAGAATGTTTGAAGAATTAGGCCAGCCACAAATAAACATCGGTACTCTAGGACATGTTGATCATGGGAAAACAACTTTAGTTCACTCTTTAACAGGAATATGGACCGCAAGACATTCTGAAGAAATTAGGCGAGGAATCACAATAAAGCTGGGTTATGCTACGGCCACAATAATGAAATGTCCTAAATGCTTACCTCCTGAAAGCTATACAACCTATGCACTTTCAAATAATGGATACTGTGTACATTGTGGATCAAAACTAATTCCTTTAAGAAACATATCCTTTGTAGATGCTCCAGGGCATGACATGCTAATCTCAACAATGCTTTCAGGTGCTGCTGTAATGGATGTAGGTCTTCTTGTCATCGATGCTACTGCTCATGCTCCTCAACCACAGACAAGAGAACATTTAAAGGCTATGGAAATAATAGGCTTAAAAAACATTATCATAGTCCAAAATAAGCTTGATGTTGTAACTAGGGAAAGAGCTATGGAAAGTTACAGGGAAATAAAAAACATGATAATGACTTCCTATTTGGCAGATGTCAATCCTCCTATAATTCCTGTATCTGCACTTCATAAAGTTAACTTGGATTTGCTTGTTGAAGCATTTGAAGTTTACTTTCCTACCCCAAAAAGGGATGAAACAAAAGATCCAATAGTTTACATTATAAGATCCTTTGATATAAACAAGCCAGGTACAGATTATAAAGAATTGCATGGAGGTGTTTTGGGAGGTAGCATAGTTCAAGGAAAGCTTGAAGTAGGAAACGAAATAGAAATAAGACCAGGCTATAGAATAAAAAAGGAAAATAAAATTGAATACGTTCCGCTTTATACAAAGATTGTAAGTTTAAAAAGTGGAGAACTTAATTTAAATAAGGCTCTTCCTGGAGGTTTGATAGGAATTGAGACTGATCTGGATCCTTCATTAACAAAGGGAGATCAACTTGTAGGAAACATAGCTGGTTTAGCAGGTAAGGTACCTAAAGTTTGGAATAGCTTAACAATTAACTATACTTTATTCGATCAAGTTGTAGGAACGAAGGAACCTATAAAGGTTGATTCAATAAAACTTAAGGAAGAAATAGTTTTAAACGTTGGACCTGCTAGAGCTGTAGGAATAGTAACTAGTGTTAAAAAGGATTCAATGACTGTTTCATTGGCCAATCCTGTTTGTGGTGATGTTAAAACGAAGGTTGCAGTAAGCAGGAAAATACAAGGTAAGTGGAGACTTGTAGGATACGGAGAGATAGCTTGAGATACTTACTTCTCGATACAAGTTTTTTAATTGAAATGATTAAACTTGGTAAGGATTTAATTTCAAAATCGGAGGAATTTCTTGAAGAAAAACTTATTCCAGCAACAACGCAGAGAGTATTGGATGAGCTAAGCGAAATCGCAAAAAGGAAGGGTAAAAATGCAAAGTTTGCTTCCTTATCATTAAAATTAGCTTTAAATTTCAAAAAAATTTTTGAAAGCGAAGAGAAAAGAACAGATTTGGATATAATCAAAGTAGGATTAAAAAATAACTGTGTAATTGCTACAGCTGATATAGAATTGGCTAGTAAAGCATTTGAAAAAGGACTTGATGTAATTATCATAAAAGAAAAGGGAAGAATAGCTGCATTAAGGTATTAAAGAATAAGTTTTTAAATATCATGATTTCATTATATTTACTCATTAAACTTACAGGGAGTGATAAATTTGTTTAGAATATTTGGAGTTAGGGATGTTGTAGCAATCTCCCCTAAAGATCTAAAACCCAAGTTAGATATAAACAAAGTTGTTTTATCTATATTACGTGAAAAATATGAGGAAAAATTTATTCAAGAAATCGGATACGTTGTTTGTGTAATTTCTGCAAAAACTTCTCCTTTAGGTGTCATTGTTTCTCGTTCTGGTTTTCTTCACAACGAAGTTGAGTTTGAATTTCTTGCTTGGCTTCCCATGGTTAAGGAAGTTGTTGAGGCAGAAGTTGCAGATGTTAAAGAATTTGGAGTATTCCTTCAAATGGGTCCTATTGAGGGCTTGGCTCATATTTCCCAAATAATCGACGATTATGTTAGCTATGATAAAAAAGGAAACAGGATTGTGGCTAAAAAAACTAAAAGAATATTAACAAAAAATGACCTTGTGAGGGCCAGGATAACTTCAGTAAGTTATATACCTAAATCTATGAATTTTAGATTAGGATTTACTATGAGGCAACCTTTCTTAGGAAAACAGGAATGGATTAAGGAAGATATTGAAAAATTGCAAAAGGCTAAATAATGGTAAGGAGAGCAACTTACGGCTACAAAGCATGCATTAACTGCAAAATGCTCGTTCCAAAAAAGGAAAAAATCTGTCCAAACTGTAAAGGAAAGGATTTCTCTGACGAATGGAGCGGAATATTCATACTCTTTAAACCTGAGGAATCCCAGTTGGCAAAAATATTGGGAATAAAGAATCCAGGAATGTATGCCATAAAGGTAAGATAGTGGATAAAATTTCAAAAAATAATTTTTTGTTGATTTTACCTAAAAAATCAAAGTATGAAAGAATATTCTATTTAAACAGGGTTTCAAATTTCAGAAGCATAAGAAAAAGGCTTAAGAAGCTTATAGGTATGGCAATCTTTCGCTATCCAAATGAGACTTTCGATCATATTAAGGAAATTGTTTCTTTACTGAATCCTAAGACTATTGTTACAGTAGGCGATTTTGTTACAAAATCTTTTTTAAAAGAGAAAATCAAGGTTAATGTTGCAATATTCGATTTGTTTTTAGAAAATAAACAAGTTGAAGAAAGCTATAATCTAAACTTTTTCAAGGAGGTCTTTAAAATTAAAAATCCTAGAGGAACGATAACAAAAAATTCCTATTTAACAGTAAAAGAAGCATTAAAAAAAGATAGCGTTGCTATACTGGTTGACGGTGAGGAAGATTTGCTTGCACTAGTAGCGATTCTAGAATCAGATGAAAATTCTTTAATAGCTTTTGGTTTACCTAATTTTGGTATTGAACTTGTAAATGTAAATAAGAGAAAAAAATTTATATTAAGAAAATTGATACAAACAATGTTTTAATGTTGGATCCAAAGGATATTCAGATAATTGAGAAGTTTGAAAATCCATATTTGAACAGAGATGAATATACAGTATATTTAAATTTGGAAAACAAGGCTTTTCCAAAGAGATTAGAGTTCAGGGATGCATTTTCAAAGCTTTTAAATGAGGATCCCCAAAAAATAATAATAAGAAAGCTGATTCCAAGGTTCGGAGGACTTAAAGGCTATGCTTTAGTATTCGTATACAAGGATACTGAAAGTAAAAAGATAGAGCATGAACATATTTTACTTAGGCATCTTGGTGAAGAAGAAAGAAAGAAAATATTAGAGGAGAGAAAGAAAAAGAAATTAGAGCAAAAACAACAAGTTAAAAAGTGATCGAGATGTCTCCTTATATACACAAATTGTTTGAGATCGATCCTACTACAAAAAAGGTTAGGAGAATAAATAAGAAATGTCCAAGATGTGGTGTTTTCATGGCTAGGCATAAGCAGCCTGATAGATGGTCCTGTGGGAAATGCGGGTATACTGAATTCATAACTGCAAAGAAGTAATGTATGTTTTAGGGATTGAAAGTACTGCACATACTTTTGGTGTCGGAATAGTCGATGAGAATCTAAACATTTTAGCAAACGTAAATTCTACATACGTCCCTCAAAAGGGTAAAGGTATTCATCCTAGAGAAGCTGCAATTCATCATTCTGAGAATGCTTCAAATGTAATAAAGGAAGCTTTATCTAAATTGAACGTTAGCATAAAGGATATTGACGCAATAGCCATAACCCTTGGTCCAGGACTTGGTCCTTGCTTAAGGACAGGTGCTACAATTGCAAGATTTTTATCTTTGCAGTATGAAAAGCCTCTCGTTCCTGTAAACCATGCAATTGCTCATCTTGAAATTGCACGTTATACTTGTAATGAAGAAGATCCTTTATTGGTTTACATCGCAGGAGGAAATACTATAATAACAACTTTTGTTGAGGGAAGATATAGAATATTTGGTGAAACCCAAGATATTCCTTTAGGCAATGCTGTAGATTATTTTGGAAGGATGATAGGAGTAGGTTATCCTGAATTAATAAACGTTGAAAAGCTAGCGATGAAGGGAGAAAAAATTTTAGATCTTCCTTTAGTAGTAAAGGGTCAGGATGTTTCCTATTCTGGGCTTATAACATCAGCATTAAAGCTAATTAAAGATGGATACAAGATTGAAGATGTTGCATTAAGTTTTATAGAATATGCATATAGCATGCTTTGTGAAACAGTTGAAAGGGCTGTTGTATACACAAATAAAGAATCGATTGTTTTAACTGGAGGAACTTCCAGATCAATTATACTTAAAGATAAAATGGAGAAGCTAGCAAAAGGCCAAAATGTTCGTTTCAAAGTAGTTCCAGCTGAATATGCAGGGGATAATGGTGCAATGATAGCATTAACAGGCATGTTGGCATTTAAATGCAAAGTATCAATAGATCCAAGAAAAAGTTATGTCAAGCCTATGTGGAGAATTGACCAAGTAGATATACCTTGGAGATAAAGAAAATTGAACCTATAAAAAAAGGAGCAGAAGCTGAGATATGGAAAGGTTTTTGGTTTGATTTAGTTTCAATTTTTAAAATAAGGGTTCCAAAAGCTTGGAGACATCCTTTATTGGATCAGAAAATAAGAACATCAAGAACGATTAAAGAAGCAAGGATAATATACAGCGCTATGGAGAATTCTGTAAGGGTTCCTTACATTTACGATGTAGATCCAGAAAATGCCTTAATAGTTATGGAATTCATTGAAGGAAATATTTTGAAGGAGGTTTTCAAATCAAACTATAAAGATTTTTCAAAGGAAATAGGCAGAATTATAGGGAAATTACATTCCTCAAACATTGTTCATGGAGATGTTACTCTTTCTAATTTCATTTTATCAGGAAATGAAATTTGTATAATAGACTTTGGTCTTGCTGATTTTTCAAACAGGGATGAAGATCGAGGTATAGATTTGCATCTCTTTTTAAGAAACTTAGAAAGTAGTTTTAGTAGCATAGCTAAGGAATGCTTTAACTACTTCATTGAAGGCTATTCAGAGTTTTTTGAAAATTATGATGAAATTTTGGAAAAGCTTGATGAAATTAGGAAAAGAGGTAGATATGTAGAAGAAAGAAGGAAGATAAAAACATTTTAGAAATTTATATTCGAAAAATTTTTTATGTGTGACTTCTTTAAACAAAATTTCTACGTAAGAGAAATTTTTGAACTCATAATAGAATGCAATGAAACTGGAAATTATGAAATTTTAAAGGAAATCGAATTTGATGTTCCTGATTATTTTAACTGGTCTGAGGAAATATTTGAGGGAATTCGTCTCAGAAATTTCCCAGATAAGAAAGCATTGATCTGGAAAAGTGATATTCTGAAAAAATCTATACCTTTAAAGAGATAGTTGAACTTAGCAATAAGCTTTTGAACTTTCTTAGAAGAAATGGGTAAAAAAAAGGAGATGGAATTTTTGTAATACTTCCCTTGCTTACCGAAATTTGGCTAAGTTATGTTGCTTCAATAAAAGGCGGCTTTATACTTATCCCTGCAGCAACTATTTTAACAGTTAAAGATTTAGAATATAGATTTAAACAGTTCCCTCCAAAGGTTATAATAGCAGATAAAGAAAGTGCTTTAAAAATAGATCAAGCTGAGAAAAAACAGGAATTAAGCCTTCTTTAAAAATAATTGTAAACGATAAAATTGAAGGATGGATAAGCTTCGATGAAGTATTAAAAGAAAGCAGCACAGCTTTTACATAAATGAAAGCCTCGTCCTTTAGAGCAGGGATGAAAAGGCTTAAATAGTTATTTTATAAATTTCTTTTAGGAAATTCAGCAACGTTCCTCCTAAGCTCGATAGAGGGCCTAATGGGACTTAGGGAGGAGCATTCAGTATTGCAATTATTTAATGAAGGATTCTTATTAGAATCCAGATATAGGGCTGGCAACCCTTTTAATGAAGGTTTATTGAAACCAGATCAAATGGGGGAAGCTCTGATCCTCCCGACTGTCCAGCAAATGCGAGATGTAGCCACGAATCAATGCTGGAAACCTTTGAGCTACTCTAAAAGTGAACCCTCACCCTTCTAGGGTGGGGAGGAGGTCAGAAAGGGAACCCTCGCCATTTAAGGGGGAGAAGTCAGATTGAAACCAGGCTATAAGCCTTCAAGGGAACTTGCAGCTAGCATATTTGATTTTGCAAGCAAAAACTTAGCTCGTTATAAAATACCAAGAATTATTGAATTTGTCGACGAACTTCCCAAAACAATTAGTGGAAAGATAAGAAGAATTGAACTTAGAGAAAGAGAGAAAATTAAGAAAGAAAGGGGTCAAAACGAATATTTTTACGAAGATTTCTTCAAATAATTTTCAGAAAACCAATTAACGAATAAACTTAATGATTTTCCTCTATGTGAATACTTGTTTTTTTCTTCTATGTTCATTTCGCCAAATGTAATATTAGATCCCTTTGGAATGAATATCGGATCAAATCCCCATCCTTTTCCTCTAATCTTTTCAGAAATATATCCTGCTGATATTCCAAGGAAAACTTTTTCATTTTCTTCATCTTTATAAGCAAGAGCACATTTAAATTCAGCATATCTATCATCAATACCTTCCATCAATTTCAATATTCCTTCATTTCCCAAAGTTTTGTAAACATAAGAAGAATAAGGTCCTGGAAATCCCTTTAAGCTTCTAATAAATAAGCCTGAATCCTCAGCAATTACAGGCTTTTTTAACATTTTATAGGCTTTTTGAATAAAATCCAAAATTATCTCCTCCAAATTTTCTGACTGAATTTCATTTATATCCAAATCTATCTTTTCTAATTCAATGTTGTAATTTGAGAGAAAATTCTTTATTTCTCTAAACTTGTTTTCGTTTTTAATGAAATTTTAATGTGGGTTTTCAATAATTTAAAGGAAGAGATTAACAAAGAAATTAGAAAAATTCAAAGAGCTGATTACAATGAGAATGTTCAAATTTTAGAACAGTTTCTGAGCGGATTTTCTTTAAAAAGGAAACATATCTCAAGTGCACTTGTTGATGCTGGATTGCAAAGAAAAAAGGTTGCTGAATGGAGTGAGGAAGAAATCAAAGCTTTTTGCAAGGTTCTTTTGTTGAAGTCAAAGCCTATTTTGATTGCAGCAAACAAGATTGATTTGCCAAGATCGCATGAAAACTACCTTAGAATGAAGGAAAAATACAAGGACTTTATCGTAATACCTACTTCTGCTGAATCTGAATTGGCTTTGAATAAAGCAAAGGAAAACAAAATCATAGAATACGATGATGGGAAAATAAGAATAATCAAAGAATTGAATGAAGATCAAAGAAAAGCGATTGAATATATTCAAAAGAATGTATTGGAAAAATACGGAACAACGGGTGTAAAAGAAGCTTTAGAAACTTGTTATTTTAAACTTTTGAATTACATAGCTGTATTTCCCGTCGAGGATGCAAATAAGTTAACAGATCATCATGGAAACGTTTTGCCCGATGTTTTTTTGGTACCTAGCGATATGAATGTGAGAGAATTTGCTTCTGAATACATCCATAGTGACTTAGGAAAATACTTCCTTTATGCAATAGATGTTAGAAGAAAACAAAAGGTTGGTGAGAATTACATTCTAAAACATAGGGATGTAATTAAAATCGTATCTTCTAAATAAATATATAATTAATTTATATATTTAAAAAATTAAGAATAAAATTTCGAAAGAATTTTAAAATATTCAATTATAGCTTTTTAAATTTTATAAATATTTTGTTAGAACTTTACTCTTTATTAGCTCAAATTTCTTTAATGGATATATTTTCTTAGCTGCAGCATTAAGCTCTGAAGCAAGGTTCCCTATCAATACTTTTGAAACAAAATCATCAAGACTTACATTGCTTAAAAGTTCTTCACACTTCTTTAGTATTGCTTTTCTAATTTCACTTTCCTTTGAATGACTTATTCTTTTAGCAGTTATGGCCATTGCTTGCAATCTACAATGTATATTATCAGTTGTGAATACATCATAGAAAGCATCTACTCGAGAGGAACCAGGTCTAACTAGGCTCCTTACATAATCTCTCGTCATTTCATGTCCTTTAAACTTTGCATATGCTTCGCTTCCATCAACCTTTAATATTTGGAACTTTACTTTTACGTACTGATAGTATATGTTAGTTTGATCTTCTAAAAGATCAGCTAAGGTTGTTTCAACAGTTCTTTTTATTAAATTTTCAGGCTCCCTTCCAAGAATTTGCGCTACTACTTTATCTTTAAAAATCGTATTTACATGGACATTAAATATCTTAGGTGGAACCTTCTTCGCAGCTTTGCTCATTCTAGATTAACCTCTTTCATCGTTTCTTCAATAACAGAAATCTGCCTGAGTATTTCCTCAATTGTTGACTGAAATCTTCTAACGTTTTCGCTAGTGATTTCCATATATATCTTCTTTTCATTAACATGTATTTTTAATTTTAAATCTTTCGGTATATTAACGTTATCAGGAACTAATGAATTGAAAACATTCTTTGCAATCTTTTCCGATTTAAAATGAATTTCAATATCAGCTTTGCAGTTCATATCGAGTTATCCAATTCAATTAGGAATTTATCCAACAATTCTTTAGGAACTATTGAACCTGCAGAATTAACATGACCACCTCCTTTGCAATTTAATTTTTTAGCTATAACCTTTACAATCTCCCCTATGTTTATCTTTGAGCTTCCTTTTAATCTTACAGATAGCTTTAAATTGCTGTTGATAGAAGATGAGACAACTATTATAGATTTGCTAGAAATATTAGAAGAACTTAAAAGAGAAGAGAAATCCCCTGTAAGCCTTGTTATGTTAAAATCGTTAAGATTTATATAAGCCAAATTATTGTACTCTTTTATTCTTTTTTCATTAATTATAAAATTAATGTATTTTTTAATTTCATTTATATAATTATTGAAAGATGCTTCATGGTCTCCCTTTATTTCCTCAGTGATTATCTCCCTTATTATCTCATCATGCTTATGATAACGTCCATAATAATTTAGTATCTTTGATAAAGATCTCAGATTATTTATTTTGCCATAACCTGTAACTTCATAGTTTGCACCGAATAATCTTTCTATGTTATATGCATCGTAATATTCCTTAATAAGTTTCTTAGCTATCTTTTGGCATATTTGAAGATGGTCCTTTTCGTTTATTTTCTTGATTTCTTTTTCCAAAAATTCTTTAGAAATCCCACAATCGATTAAAAACTTCCTAGATTTTTCAATGTTTCCAAAAACTTCAGGAATGAAAGGCTCGAAAATATATGAGAAAGTTTTCTCTAGAGTTTCATTTAAGTTAATGTAGGAAACAAGTCCAAGGCTCGATGAACATATTCCTGCTTCTTCAGCTTCATCATATATTACTTTGTTAATTCCTATAAATGATCTTTTATCCCCAACATCCTGTTTATCTTCTAAAGCTCCTGCAATAGCTAAAGGAGCTAGGTAAACAAGCGATTCATCGATATTTTTTGCTACTAGATAAGATAAGCTCGAGGAAGATGCTAAGTTATTGCCTTCTTGATGTGTTAAATAGGGATTTAGGAGAATTACTTGGCCATCGATTTCATAGTTTAAAATTTGATGATGATCGATCATGAGAATACGCTTGTATTTTGATAAGTTAAGTATTTCTTCAGAAAAAGGAAAATCTAAGAGTATTATCCTGTTGCATGTTGATGCTTTTGCTTCTTCTACTTCATCTAAGCTATCAACCGTCCTGAATATAAAGGGAATTCTTTTATTCCAAAGAACTTTAAGAAGAATTAACGCTGCTGAAATGCCGTCTGCATCATAATGTGAAATAACAAAGATTGGAGAATAATCTTCTTCTATAAACTCGACAGCCCTGTTTAACCTTGTTTCTAAACTTGAAAGCATTACTTAGGAATTGTTATTTCATGCCTCCAGTTTTGGTCTAAAACTCCTTCTCTTTTATAATACTTTGCAAGCCTGTTAATCTTTGATATGATTTCTTCTAATCCTCTTTTTGCTCTGTAATCTTTTGGATGCTCTTTCAAATGCTCGATAACGTTATTTGCCCTTTTAATTAAATTGGAAAGATCTTCAGGAATCTCAGGTTTAAGTTTTAAATCCTCTAAAATTTCCTTCATGCTTTTTCCTAAAACATGCTTTACAAAAGGAACACCGTATTGATCTCTAAGAATTACCCCTATCATTGAAGGAGGAGTTCCTTTTCTAGCTAAATCTTCTATTATCTTTTTTATAGTATCAGGATCATGTTGTGAAACTAAAGCTTCGTTTATATTAACTGGTCTTGTTGAATGTGATTTACCTTTTTCCCTACCCCTGCGCATAACATTATTTACATAATGTTAAATAAATAAAATTTATGAAGTATAGCTTAACGCTAATTACAGGAAACGAAAACAAGTTTAGAGAAATAAAGAATTTTCTCTCAAATTACAACATTGAATTAGAAAAGATAGATTTGGATATAAATGAAATTCAGTCAG
>AQVQ01000023.1 GCA_000375685.1 crenarchaeote SCGC AAA261-N23 | reverse complement strand
TACAATATCGAAGAAATCTTCCCTCATCCAAGTTTTAGAACAGAATAATCCAAGAAGTAACGCAACGCGGCCTTTAAACTTTGGAATCTTATCCAAAAGTTAGGGTAGGTCCTTTATTGCCAGCAAAGTTTGGAGAAACTGAAATATATGATATTCCGGAAGCATGGATAAATCTAAGAATTGAAGACATATTGAATTTTAGGTATGAATTGATAAGAAGCTATAAGCAAGTAAATGTTAATACTGCAAGTGATCCTGAATATTGGATAGTTGATATGCAGGATATTTTACTTTCATCTAAAGGAATTGATTTATCAATAAAGTTAATGAAAAAGCCTAGCAAAGCATTTCTTCAAGACGATATTCTTCCACCTATGGGTCCTTCAGCTCCCTTTGAAAAATTTGAAGTTCTATCAATAGGTAGTTCAGAAAAGTATGCAGAAAAAGTATACTACGACTACGATTTAAACGCAACTAAAGCTATGATATACCTATATAACAACGGAGTCTATGTCTCAAGAATTTCTAAATTACTGAGCGCAGGCATGTTGGGATTTAAGAAGGAAAGAAAGCTTGTCCCAACAAGATGGAGTATAACAGCTGTCGATGATACCATATCAAAAAATTTAGTTTCAAAAATAAAGGATTTTCCAGAAATCGGAAAAATACGTGTCTTTCATAAAAAGCTTCATTTGAACAATTTTATTGTAGTTATGTTTCCTGAAAAATGGTCATATGAATGGATAGAGGCTTGGTATCCCAATACAACTTGGAATGTTGACAGTAATAAGGTTAGTATAGAATCAGACTATGAAGGCTATTTTGGAAGGAAAGATTACGCAAAGCTTGGAGGTTGCTACTATTCTGTAAGACTAGCCGTATCTGAGTATTTATTCAATCAAAGAAGACAGGCAAAAGTGCTGGCTATAAGGGAAATCTTGCCAGGTTTCATAACCTCTACAGGCGTTTGGTTTGTTAGAGAAAGCATTAGGAATTTACTTAAAGAAAAATATTTAGAGTTTGATGATTTTAAAGAAGCCTTTGAATATATCTTAAAAAATCTGAGTATAAAAAAAGAGGATGTTTTTAAATACAGTAAAATAATAAAGTTCGAACTTATTCAAAGCAGAATCAACAAATTCAACTAATTATTCTACAAACTTAATCGCCAAATTCCATTTTCTAGTATTTATTGAAATGTTAATAATAGTTACTGTAATTGATTCTATCAAACTTGATAACTCAATTCCTCCAACATGAAGGCAGTTTAAATGCGGACTCAAGTCTTTAGCTAACTGAACAAAAAGATTTTTTGAGTTTTCATTGCTTGCACAAAATGGAACATCGTAATTCAACCTTGAATATGGATCTGCTAATTTATTTGCAGGAATTGTGTGCAATGCAGAAACAATATTCTCAGCCTTTAGAATATTTGCTATAGCTTCAGCAGCAGACTTTGCGTTTTTAGTAACAATCGAAGGGTCATATACAAAATGTCTGTTTGCCTTTCTTAGAGGCACAACTGGAGATATTACCAACTTATTCGGATCAAAATTATTCTTAATTGAATTAAGAGTGTCGTTTATGTAAATTGCAGGGATACATATTACTATAACATCGGCGTATTTTACAGCATCTTCATTTTTCATTCCTATTATTTTCCCTTTAACTTCTTCTAAATAGCTTGATGCAGCTTTTAATGCATATTCCTGAGCATCGGCCTTAGCTTTTTCTTCAAACCTTGAACCAACTATTACTTCATGATACCTTCCCCATCTTATTGCGAGCCCTGTACCAAGATCTCCTGTCCCTCCTAAAAGAGCTATTTTCATAAATTTAAAATAATTAGGAAACTTAAAACTCTGACTAATTTTAGAAAATTTTATATTCCTATAGTTTAGAATATTATATAATGGTTCGGATTGTTCTAACATGTGATAGGACTTTAACTGGTGAATTCCATCATATTCCTCTCCTAGACTTCTTCAGTTGCGCTCCTGTAGAAAGAACACCAAAATTCCTTTATGATTTTTTAACAGGACAGATTCCGACTGAAAGCGGCCTACTTCCTAGAGCTCCATATCCTTTAAGAAAGTTAGAAAGTGGTCTTCTAAGAGGATATAAAGAAAATGAAGTAGTTGTTGTCCATTCTGATTATGTTGAAAAGTTCATAGATGAAAATACAAAGATTGTTGGAATAAACACAATGGACGCTCTTGGATTAGGGCCTGTCTCCATGATGTTTACTTATGGTGGTGTTTATACATCTTACACAAAATATTATTTCCTCGATTTGGTTGGCAGACTTGCAAGATTGAGGAAAAAGAGGAATTATAAGTTTAAAATAGTAGTAGGAGGAAGTGGTGCATGGCAACTCGAAATGAAGCCTAAATATATCGAGCAATACGGTATTGATCACGTTATAATGGGTGAAGTTGACCATTTGCTACCATATCTGTTTTATGAAATGGAAAAGGATAATTTGGATAGAACAATTGTTGGTCATTTGGATGGAGGAACTTTAGCTCTAATAGAATCGCTAAATTTGAGCAAAATTGTAAAGATAAGAGGGCATCCTAACATAGAAGATATTCCTTTGATAGTTAGGCCATCTGCACATGGTTTGGTTGAAGCAATGAGAGGATGTGGAAGAAATTGTCATTTTTGTGAACCAAATTTAAGAGTTGGGAGATATATTCCTTTGGAAAGAATAAAAGAAGAAGTAAAAGTAAATCTAAGAGCTGGAATACAGAATGTTTGGCTTCATAGTGAGGATATTTTCCTTTATAAAGTAGAGGACAAATCTTACTTTTATCCAAACAGGGACGCATTGATTGAACTTTTTGGAGGAATAATGGAAATGAAGGGAATCAAGCACATGAATCCAACCCATGGTACAGTTTCCGCAGCTGCTGCAGATCCTGAAATGATGAGGGATTTATCTAAGATTTTAAGGGCTGGACCTAAAAACTGGATTGGTATTCAAGGCGGTTTAGAATCAGGTTCTGAAAGGTTGTTTTTAAATTATATGCCTTTGAAAGGAAAGCCGTTTGACGCAGATGAATGGAATGATATAATTTTTGAAGGGACTGCAGTTTATAATGAAAACTATTGGTTCCCAGCTTATACTTTGATAGTAGGATTACCTGGAGAAACGGAAGAAGATGCGCTTGATACTGCAAGGTTAATAGATAGACTTGAAAGAGAATTGCCAAACCGAGTAGGTCCAAAAGCTCACTTTACCGTAACTCCTTTAAGCTTTGTTCCAATTGGTCTTTTAAGAGAAAGGGACTTTTATTCAATTGATGAACAAATAAACCAAGGTTCTTTCACAGTAATTTATAGAGCATGGAGGCATACAATTCGTGAACTAATAACCGCATCAAAGGATGTATTCAACGCAAATCCCTTATTCAAAATATTCATGCAAGCCCTTTGCTTTGTTGGGGCTGATATAATTCTAAGAAGCATAGAAAAATGGGGGAGATCTCTAGGATTTGATGTAGAAAAAGCTAAAAGATTAACTTGGAAAGATTAGTATCTTTCGATTACAACTGAAGTTGTTGTTTTTACAACGCCTGAGATACTAAGTATTTTCTCTTTTATTGTCTTTGACAGTTCAGAAAAGTCTTTTGCTTCAATTCGGAGAATCAAGTCAAATTCTCCTGTCACAGCAAAAGTTTCTTTAACATTTTCGATTCTTTTTACTTCAGTTCCAACTTTATCTATTTTGTTTGGTTCAACTACCACGAATACGAATGCCTCTACCATGTCTTATATAAATCAAAATTACCTAATTTAAATTTAACTCTTTAGTAACATTTATTAGCGTAATTACATACTAAAGTGATATAAATGTCCCAATTACTAACTTTCGGCGATCTTGCAAATCTTGTTGTTAAACCAAATCTTTGTGTTAGATGTGGTGCTTGTGTTGCAGTATGTCCTCCTGATGTATTAAAAGTCGATGAATATAGCTCTGAAGGAGCACAATTGGTAGGCGTTTGCACGCTTTGTGGTCTTTGTCCATTAGTATGTCCTGTTTTGCATCCTTATGAAGCGCCGATTGAAAAGCCCTTAGGAGACTATATTGAATATGGAATTTTTAAAGCTGCAGATCCTAATTTAGCAAAAATAGGTACGGACGGTGCTACTACTACTGCTTTATTGGAAGCTGCTTTTGAGGCAGGTATCATTGATTCAGCTATAATTGCTGTTAAGGATGAACAGTGGTATGCTAGAGCTGAAATTATAACCGATCCAAAGGAAATTAGAAAATATGTTCAAACGATTTATTGGCATGTACCTATGGTCACTCATCTTAAAGAAGCTGTAGAAAAGCTTAAACTTAAAAAAATTGCAATAGTTGGTACAGGTTGTCAAACTGCTGCTGCTAAATTGATGGATAAGATTCCAAAGTTTAAAGGCCGCGTTGCGTTACTTCTTGGATTATTCTGTTCTAAAACTTGGATGAGGGAAGATTTCTTCGATATTGTAAAAGCAAAGTTAAACTTAGAGCCTAAAGATGTGGCTGATATTATAGTAAAGAACAAACTAATTTTCAAGTTAAAAGATGGTACAAAAAAGGAACTACAGCTGGAGGAAGTTGAAAGCACAACTTTTGGCTCATGCTATGTATGTCATGATTTTACAGCAGAGGTAAGCGATATTTCCCTTGGAGCAAATGGTGCTCCTCCCGGTTGGAATTTTGCAATAATTCGCACTCCTTTAGGAAAGAAGTTGATTGATTACTGTGTAGAAAAGGGGAAAATTATTAAAGATACAAAATTTAAGCCAAAAGTAAATTTCGTTATAAGAAGGTCAATAGACCAAAAATTAAGGGGAGCACCGAAATCCTTAATAGAAGAAATGCAACCAGCGTTATGATTGAATTAGAATTTATAGCTGAACATTTTGGTCTTACTAAAGCGTATCTAGCTGATGATGGTAGCTTAATACTTTATTTGGAGAAAAATAACAAATCAACTTATAGAAAGCTCGAAGATGTTTCACGATTCTTAGATGTTGTTAACAGGGTTGAACCTCCATTATCTAGCGAGCTAATGCTTAATATTCTTGCAGAAAAGATTATAAAAGCTAAGGAAGAAATGGAGAAAGAATTGAACAATAAGCTTAATGAATGAAGAAAAGATAGTAGATTTCCTTCTTAATGCATATAAGCTCAAGGAGATAAAAAGAAGAGGATGGATTAAAAAAGCAGGTATTAATGAAGCTGAAAGTGTTGCAAGCCATGTTTTTGGGATGCTGTTTATTGCATATTTGCTTGGAAAAAAGAAGCTCTTTGGAAGCATATTGATCCATGATTTAGCTGAAATTATTATCGGAGACTTGACACCTGAAGAAAAAGATTCAAAAATTAGAAGGAAGGAAATTCATATACTTGAAAATTTGGCTGAACTTCTTCCTAGCAATACTTCTTCAAAACTTAAGAAGGAATTAAACCTTGTAAGAAAGAGTTCTATTCTTAAAGAGATAGATAAGTTAGATATGGCTATACAAGCGCTTTATTACAAAAACAAAGGATACGATAAAGAAAAATTAAAGGAGTTTATAATTAACGCTGATGCTTATATAAAAAATCCAAAACTAAGAAAAATAATTGAAGTAATAAAAAGAAAGTTTCTAACTTAAGAGACAATAGCGTTCTTCTTAGACTTTATTTCTTCTAAACTTTCAGGATTTTCAACAATTGATACATCTTTAATTTCTCTTTCGTATATCAAATCCCTTATCAATCTTCTTAATATTTTTCCTGCTCTATTTCTGGGAAGTTCTTTGACAAATATTATTTTTTTAGGAACAAAGGCCTTTCCTAGTTCTTTTTCTACAAGCACTAATATTTCTTTTTCTATAGATTCGGATGGGAAATTACCAGGTTTCAGTGCTACAAAACTAACAATTTCTTCTCCCTTAATTTTATCAGGTATTCCTATACAAGCTGATTCAGCAACACTTCTATGTTTATTTATAATAGCTTCAATTTCTGCTGGACCTATTCTTTTTCCAGCAACTTTTATTGTATCATCTGCTCTACCTAAAATGAACCAGTATCCATCAGCATCGATGTAAGCCAAATCTCCATGATACCAAACTCCTTTAAATCTTGACCAATAACTTGCTATGTATCTCTCTGGATCTTTCCAAAATCCTCTTGTCATCGAGGGGAAAGGTTTTTTACAAACAAGGTAGCCAATTTTTTCTCTTACAGATTTACCTTCATCATCAAAAACATCCACATCCATTCCCAATCCTGGTCCCCATAATGTTGAAGGTTTAAGGCTTACTACAGGAGAAGGTAACAAAAAACATCCGAAAAGTTCTGTACCACCAGAAAGGTTAATCATGGGTCTTTTTTCTTCCCCTACATCTTTTACAATCCACATCCATGTATCAGGATCTATTGGTTCTCCCGTATTTCCAAAATACTTCAAAGATTCTATGTTATGATTTTTAATTGGTTCAAGACCATAGCTTTTTAGAATTCTTGCTACTGTTGCAGCAAAGCCAAAATTTGTTACCTTATCTTCTTCTATTATTTTCCATATCCTATCATTTGAAGGATAATCTATTGCGCCTTCAAAAATTACATGACTTGAACATAATAACTGTGATCCTATTATTTGCCATGGTCCCATCATCCAACCAATATCTGTTATCCAAAGCATTCTGCTATCTTCCTTCATGTCTAAGTTGAAGAAATGTTCTTTACCAGGTTGGATCATCGCACCTATTTGAAGAATCACAGCAGCCTTTGGTTTTCCAGTTGTTCCAGAAGTATACAATAGCATTGCAGGGTCTTCCGTGCTTAATTCTTCACACCCGTAGTATTTGCTTGCATCTTTTATAATCTTTGAATATAATAAATCATCTTTACCTATCTCATAATCTAGATTTTTGATCCTTTCAACTATTATCTTCTTAGAATCAGAATTTGAAATTTTCAAAGCTTCATTAGCTTGATCTATTAATTTAATTATTCTGCCCTTTCTGTAATAACCATTGCAAGTCACCAAAATTTTAGGTTGTGCATCTTTTATTCTTTCAGAAACGGCAAAAGGCGCAAATCCAGAAAAAATAGGAGCAAAGATTCCACCTATTTTAAAAGTCGCAAACATTGTGACTATTGTTTCAGGCAACATTGGCATATATGCTGCTACAATATCTCCCTTTTTTATCCCTGTTTCCTTCAAAAATCCAGCTAATCTGTTGACTTCTTCATATAGTTCATAGTAGGTATATGCCTTTTTCTCCCCATTTTCTCCATGCCATACAAAGGCTATCTTGCTTCCCTTCCCAGCTTTGATATGTTTATCTATACAATTAAACGTTATGTTAGTTGTTGCGTCTACAAACCATTTAGACCATTCGATACCTTTACTTGTATCTAGAATTTTGCTGTAATTCTTAAATAATTCTATGTCTAAAATCTCAAGTGTCTCTTTCCAGAAACTTTCAATTTTTTCTGTACTGTAATTGACAAGTTCTTTGTAACTTCTAAATCCTTTTTTTATCATATGATTGTGAACATTAGAATTTTCAGCTAATTCCTTTGGAGGTTGGAAAATGTACATCTATCATATATTTTTTTAATCAACCCAAATTAATTTAGTCTAAGGTAGCTTATTTTTGAACTGCATAATTTTGAAGCGGATTTTTAAATATATTGAAAGCTTTGCCAATTATCGCAAGAGAAAGTCAGTTACAATGGATTATATTTTTAATCTAAATTATGTAAATTCAGTCCAATCAAAAGTCTTAAGACGTTTATGTAATGGCTAAAGAAAAGAAATTGTACTAACTTGATTTAACAACATTAAATTCGTAAAATCCGCTCAATTTTTTCTTAATCTTATTAACCGTATTCTCTTCATCAAATATTTCGAATATTTTATAACCAGAATGTATTAAGAGTTTTATAATTAGAGTCTTGAAGTTAACTCCCCTGTAGTGCGGAATCCTAAAGAATATTGCCTCATAAGGCAAACCTATTTCGGTTAACTCATTAACTGTACATTTTTCCATATTGGGCGGCCTATTTGTGATTGCAACAAGTCTAATATTCTTCATATAAAGTTCTAAAAGCTTGTTTATGTTCTCATGTATTGGTTCATCCAAATGTATGAATTTCTCGCTATAATATTCACCAAATATTTTTTCTTTTGTCTCTTTGTCTAAACTTTTTATATTCAAATTAACACCAAGATTTAATTCCTGTAAAACCTTTTCCATTCTTTTTGTAGTATTAAATATGAAATTATCGATTTCAAAAATCGCCAATTGTGAACTATCCTCAATGTCAAGTTTTAGTGGTCTACATTCTTTTATGTATTCGCATCCAATGCATTGATAGTAATCTCTTTCTAAAACAGCTTCCTTTGGTGGTTCTATTTTTCTTTTTATGTAGCTATGTAAAGCTAATGTTCTTTCTTTTAGAATTTCTAACAACTCATTGTTCCTTTCAACTTCAAAAGTAGTCTTAACTCCTTTCCTTTTATCCCAATAAAGTATTATTCCTTTATCTATATTTAAAGCATGAAGGTAAGACTGGATTTGTAAAACATGTCTTTTATAGGGTTCTTTGACTGATTGCGAAGTACTTTTGACCTCTATTATCAACTTCTTTCCTTCAAGATCAGCAACTATAACATCAACTCTACCGCTCAATGATGCTTCACCGAAATCAAGTTTTGTTTCCAACTCTTTAGCTTCAACTTTAACTATTTCACTGTTTTCTAAAATGTGTGCAATTATTTCATGTACGCCTCTTCCTGTTGCAAATATTGCAAGCTTTTCAGTTGTTGGTATCCTTTCTATGTAAAACTCGTAATATTGCTTTCTTAGACAATCTCCTATTGAAGAAGGATGGTATTTGCCAAGGATTCTTGGGTGTTCTTCTTTTTCCTTCTCATAAATCGTAATTAATCCTTTATTCAAAGCCTCGATTATTTTTTGCGCTAAACTCAATTATCCAATTAAATTTTGTTTCATGGCTAATAAATTTCTCTCTAATTTATTGCTTCGATTTTAGTGAAGTAGCCAATAAGTTCTTCTATGTTTTTGAAATTGTTTTTCTTTATGAACTCATAAATTCCTTTCTTTATTTTGCATACCACATATGGTCCTTCATAAATTAAAGATGTATATAACTGCACTGTAGATGCACCTAGTAAAAAGGCTTTGATTGCATCTTTTTCGTTAAATATTCCTCCACATGCGTTTATTATTAGCTTATTTTGTGCGTTTTCTTGAATGAAGCTTACCGTATCTAACATATATTTGAACAAAAGCTTTCCAGAAAGGCCTCCAAAGCCAACAGATATTGCTTTTTCTTCAACTGGCAATGCATTGACAGCCGTAATTCCATCGATTTTATGTTTTAAACTTATCTCGATTATTTCCTGTAAATTATCTCTATCATTTTTATTTATTATTGGCGAGACCTTAACGAAGACTAAACCAGACTTAACTTTCTCTAACTCTCTTGCTAAGATTTGAAAATTGTTTGCTTCTAGGAATAACCTTCCATTTTCAGTATTTGGACAGCTTAAATTTACTTCTATGACGTTTACAAACTTTTTTAAAAAATTATATATCTCAATAAATTCTTTAACAGAATTTCCTGCAATGCTAACGAATAACGGGATTCTAGCTTTATTCTTTGTAAGACTCCTTAAAAATTTTCTCAGCCCTACAGAAGGAAGTCCCATGGAATTTACCATCGATAAATATTTTTCATATCTTACAATCCTTGGTTTAGGATTACCTTTGTTTTCATTCAGTAAAACTGATCCTATTACAAGGTAGCCGAAACCTAACCCTGAAAGAAAGCTTATCATTTCTGCATTCTTATCAAATCCTGCAGCCAATCCAATAGGGTTCCTAAGCTTAACCCCCTTAAGATTTAATCTTAGCTCTTCATTTTCTGTGCATATGTTCGGAATGGGAAATTTTGCAAACTTTTTGATGAGATCGTGTCCTCTTTCTGGGTCAATCATGAAAAGTAACTTTCTTATTGTCGATTTGTATACTAAGCTCAAACCTTAATTTAATTTAATATATGCTATTATTTAAAATAAATTCTTGAACTGTTGAATTAAAATGAAAAAAGTGATTATTGAACTTAAAAATGTGTATAAGGAATACGTAACTAATTATACTAAAGTATTAGCATTGAATGACATCAATCTTAAAATTTACGAAAATGATTTCATTGCAGTTGTAGGACCCTCTGGTTCAGGGAAAACCACATTACTTAATATAATAGGGGCTCTTGATAAGCCTACGAAAGGTAAGGTTATCTTCAAAGAGCAAGATTTAACAGAATTATCAGATAAGGAATTATCGAAATACCGAGCTGAAAATGTAGGCTTTGTTTTTCAAACTTTCAATTTAATACCTTCATTAAATGTCTTGGAGAACGTCAAATTGCCAAGTTATTTTTCTTCTAAAAAAATTCATGAAAAGAAGTTTTACGAAATTCTCGATTTGGTTGGATTGAAGGAAAGAATTTTTCACAAACCTTTGCAATTAAGTGGAGGAGAGCAGCAGAAGGTGGCAATAGCAAGGGCTTTAATAAATGATCCTGTAATAATTTTAGCAGATGAACCAACTGGAAACTTGGATTCAAAAAGCGCAGAATCAATACTTAGAATATTTCTAACCTTAAAGGAAAGTGGAAAAACTATTGTAATGGCTACTCATAATTTGCGATTATTAGACCATGTCACAAGAATAATCTATTTACAAGATGGTGCAATAATAAATGAGGTCATTAAGTAAATATCGAATATCTATTTCAAACATAAGAAGAAATAAGCTAAGAAATTCAATGGTTATCCTTTCTTTTATATTAGCTGTTTTGCTAGGAAGCATTATACTCGGTCCTGTTTATGGTATTCAAAACTACTATGTAAAAACTGTGAACGAGGCTGGTTTCAATGTGATAGCTATTTTTTCTGGCAACTTTGCTTCAAGTAGTGGTAGCTTCGTTCCCCCAACTAAATATCTTAATATTTCCACAGTTAGTTACATAGAAAAGCTAGAAAACGTTTATGCTGTTGCTCCTGTTTTTCTTGCTGGTTATTTTGTTTTTGGAAACAAATCAGCTTATTTAGTAGGCACGAATAGTCAAATGAAGCAAATTGCAACATTGGATATATTTAAAGGTAATTTCGTTGGAGATTCTCCATCTAATTCCCAATTTATTAAAGTAGACTTAGGATACAATGTATGGAATTATCTATTGAAAGGAATAGACGTGAATCAAACAGTAAGTTTGTCTTTAATAATTCCTTACGGTTATTCTTATAAAACTGTTGATATTAGTCTGAAGGTTATAGGTTTATTAAAAGAAAGACCAAAGATTCCCAGCATAAACGTAGATCCCAACAATATAATAATAGCAAACATATACGATGTTTTTAATTTTTTGAATTTCACAAACTATAATTTGGTTCCTTTAGATGCAATATTTGTTTCAGCAAAAGATTTTAATTCTATCGATAGTTTGGAATCGAACATAATAGCAACTCTTAAAAATTTGGGTTTCACAAAAGACAAGGATTATTCGATTATCAGTCAAAAAGACGCTTTGTATTATATAAATAACGTTTTCAGCCAGTTTTATAGGTTTCTAAACATAATTTGGGCGGCTATTTTATCCATATCTTCCTTATCTATTCTGATTGTAATGTTCATTACTGTAAGGGAAAGATATAAAGAAATAGGTACTTTGAGGGCAATTGGTGCTAGGAAGATAGATGTTTTAACGATGATACTCGTTGAGGCTTTTGTTTTAAGTTTAATAGGTGTAGTGATAGGGATGGTTTTAGGCTATATAATTCTTAACATGCTCAAATTTTATTATGCATTCATGCAAACAGTCACCGATTCAATAATAATACTTACCTATTCAGTTATCGTGCCAGAAATACTTGTATCTTCAATTGTTTTTTCATTATACCCTGCTTATATTGCCTCTAAAGTTGCTCCTTCTGTCGCTCTAAGATACGAATAAAAATAAATTTAACATAAATTAAGATTAAGATGATGGCTGAAGAGAAAAAAGAACAAAAATTTTTGCAAAGAATTCCAGTAAAAAAATGTGAATATCATGGAATAATTTTATTCTGGTGCGTTCATTGCAATAAATCAGTATGTAGATACTGTGAACCCAATCATCAGCTGGAACATTATCTTCCAAAAATAAAGTGAGTTATTCAATATTGGAAGTTTTATATTAGTGAAGCTTTGCCTTCTTTGCTCATTGATTGAATAAGCTTTTTGCTTATAAAGTTGCTGATGAATACCATGACCACGGTAATAATTATGCTTATTATTAACATAATTGTTGGATTTATCAAATAAATTCCAGTTGCAGCTGAAACTATTTGACCGGATATATAGTAAAAAGGAGAAAATAAGAGGATATTCGCAACACTTTTAGGAAATAACTGCGGCGGTATTGCTCCGCTTAAAAAAGGCAAAATAAAGTTTAATACGTTCGAAACTATCCATGGGGATCTTAAGGATACAATTAAAGCTGCATAAACACTTGCAAATAACGAATAGAAAATTAAAGCTATAATCAAAGACGCAAAGAATAAAGGCAAATTATGAATAAGCAGTGAAGAACCGAAAATATATGACGCAGTTAACAAAGCTATTATTCCGCTTATAAAAGAATCAAAAACACTCATTATGGATCTTCCCAAAAGATGTATTGTAATGTTCGTATTAGTAAGTATTACTCCATCCACGATTCCGTTAGTAACAGATTGAACAATGCTATTCCCAGCCCAGATGAATGAATTCATAAGAATAAATATAAAAATCCCCCACATTAGACTTGTTAGAGCATTAACATCCTTTAATAAATATTGCGCATAAAATACTATGGTCAAAAATAAGAATATTACCCAAAATGGTGTTGAAATTATATCGCTTAAAAGCCAAATCCCATTTCTAAAGTAAAGTTTTATTCCTCTTTCAATTTCCGTTGTTATTTTTGAAAAAACCTTCTTTGAAAGATTAAGCACCATAATTTCCCTCTTTTCTTATGAAATTGTATTCAAAATATCTATAAATGAAATATCCTCCAATAAGGTAAATGAAAAGAAATGGAAAACTCTCTAAATTTACCAAATTTAAATAACCGTTAATCATGGCTCTAACATATTCAGCCGCATAATAATAGGGCATCACTTCTCCTATTATTTGTAGTATAAAAGGAAGAATTGTAATAGGATATGCTAAGCCAGAAGTAGTTGATACTATGGCTGATAAAGGTTGGGAAATAGCCTCAGGATCTTTTCCTATTATCGTTGTTGCAGCTACAATTAAGTTTATCCCAAGTATAGGAATTAATGATACTGCTAAAATTATAGTCGCTAAGAAGAAATTTAGTAAATTTGAAATACCATAAACAACTAAAACACCAATTAATCCCACAACAAGAAAAATACCAATACCCATTAATCCACTAGTTATCGAAGATGCAGCAACAATAATTAATGGATTTATGGAAGCTGCAAACAAATATTCTAGTCTTCTAGAAAGTAATCCTTGCCTTACATACCAAGCAGAAGATGAACTCATAAATATAGCTATCATCAAGATTGTAAATCCTATAAGCTGGTAAAACCACAAATCTATATTAGGAGCTTTTCCTAAAATTCCAGCACCTACTCCGTATGTAGATAAGGAAATTAAAATCGGGAAAAATATTGCAAATCCTACTGTTCCTCTTTCTCTTAATAGATTTTTGATCTCTACTTCAAGAATAGCCAAAAGCTGATTAAATTCCTTTTTCATCTCCTATAACTTTTGCAAAAACTTCCTCAAGTGTTGGTTCAATTACCTTAATTTCTCCAATTTCGTATTTTTTATACTTCAATTCATCCAGTAAATTTATCAGAGTATCATTTGGTTTGCTGGTCTCTATTTTAATTACGGCATTGCCTTTATCGTTTATAAAAGTTTCATAATTTTCAACTTTCTCTGAATTTAGAACCTCTACCTCAACGATGTAATTTAGATTTAGTTTTTCCTTAAGTTGTCTTGGGGTGCCTTGAGAAACAATTTCTCCTTTATTGATCAAAATAACCCTGTTACAAAGATTTTCAACCTCCCACATATTATGACTTGTCAAAAGTATGGTCTTACCTGATTTAGCTAATTCGAGAATTAGATTTCTTATTCTTCTTGCAGATATTGGATCTAAGCCTACAGTAGGTTCATCTAATATAACAATAGGAGGGTCATGTATCAAGCTTTTTGCTATGCTCAATTTCGCTTTCATTCCTAAACTGTATTCTTCAACATATCGATAAGCATCTTTATCCAATCCTACTATTTGAGTCAGTTCAATCGCTCTTTTATACGCCTCTTTTTTATTCATTCCGTAGAGTCTTCCATAATATACTAGATTCTCAATTCCAGACAATCGCTCATAGAATCCTTTATCCGGAGCAAGCACAACTCCTATGTTTTCTCTAACCTTCTCTGGTTTATCCAGTATGCTAAAACCATGAACAATAGCTTCTCCTTCATCTGGAACCAAAAGTGTGCATATCATTTTAATGGTTGTTGTCTTTCCTGCACCATTAGGTCCTAAAAGTCCAAAAATCTCTCCTTTATTTACTTTAAAGCTAACTTTTTTTACAGCATAAATTCTTCTTTCTATTCTTTTTAAAATATTCACACGAACTTTTCTCTTGAATGTTTTTGTTAAATTTCTTGCCTCTATTTCTTCCATTATGAGCTATTATCAAATAACTTTTGCTTAACTAATAAGAATTTTCATGTTTAGCTATATAAAATCAAACTTATATATAATCAAAAAGTTATAGAAGTATGGGAAATTCTGAAGGAACTTCTACAGGTAAACCAAGAAGAAGAACCTCCTTATGGATAGCAATTGCGGTTATCGTTGTAATTATTATTATCGCTGCAATAATTGCAACAACCTATAGACCTGCACCTCCAGCCTTTACTGCAGCGATTTCGATTACTTCACAGGCTGTTACTCAAGGGACTCCAATAACATTTAGCGTTGTTAATAACAATTCAAATGTAAAATATGTACTTTGGTATACAGGTGATGGGAAGGTAACTAACGGTTCTGCGAGTATAACTTATATTTACAATACACCTGGTACATACTTGGTTTACGCTGTAATATTCAGTACAACAGGTCAAAACGTTTCAACTCAAAACAGCATGTATCAAATAAAAGTAATTCCAAAAATAAGCGAGGATTTGGCTCCTAATATAGCTGTACCTGTTATAACTTTTAATCTTACAAGAAATCCAAATGCACCGGTTGTTAATGTTACCCAAACTTTATATTTATACGGTGGTTATCTTGAAGCTCCTACAGGCACAAATGTTACTATAATACAATATATATGGAATTTTGGGAATGGTCAAACTAAAGCCGTCGCTGCTAATAGCTCAACTTTAGCTCCTGTAGAAAATCCTGTTAGCACAACTTATTCATCTCCAGGCTTATATCCTGTTAGCTTAACAATCGTAACCCAAAATAATTTCACTAAAGAAACATATAATCTGACAGTTATAAACACCGTTGCAGCACAATCCACAAACAAATTATTTAGCGTATTCAAGTATAGAGGAGTTGTTCCAAGTCCTGGAGTAATTAACGTTGCTGAAGTTGTACCTGGTGGACCTTACTCTTTTGATCCCCAGGTAGACTACGAATCCGTTGGTTTCGAAGTAATTTCGAACATATTCATGACTTTAGTAGCATACAATGGCTCAGCTACTGATAAATTCATTCCATATGCTGCAGCATTTTTGCCAACAGTAGAAAACGGTGGAATTAGCAATAACTATACAGTGTATAACTTTACTATAAGACCAGGATTAAAGTTTTCAAACGGAGATCCATTGACCGCTTATGATGTTTGGTATTCAATAATTAGAGCAATGCTATTTAACGGTGGTTCTCCTGGAACAGCAGATTGGATAATAACTACAAAGGCTCTATTACCGAATGCAACTCCTTTTGTACCTTTGATGTCAAGTCCAAACGATACCGCTACGTTCAATGCTATAATGCATGCAGTTACTTACAGCAACAAAACTAACACAGTTGCTTTCCACTTAGGCAAACCTTTGCCTCCCACTAATTTATTCCAGTTCTTAGCAGACCCATTAGGTGCTGGAATAATAGACGCAAAATATTTACAATCTATAGGAGCAGGAATAACTTTTACTCCTAAAGGCTTTTACGAGTATCAATTCAAAGGTAACGAAGGAAACTACACAACGCAGATGCAATTTAATCCACCTGGAGCTGGGCCTTTTATGATAGGAACATATGTTCCAGGACAATCTATTACGCTCGTTCCAAATCCTTACTACCAAGGTGTTCCAGATATTCCTAAAGTTAATTACACGGTTGTCATAAATTGGGTTAAGGATCCTGAGACAGCTTTGCTAATGTTCCAAAGTGGACAGGCAGATATTGTTACAGGTTTACCAACCTACGACTTCCCCATTGTAAAGTCCATGCAAGCTCTAAAAAAATCGAAAAAAATATAGTTTAAAGTTTTTTTATCCAAGCTATCCTTTGCTCCACCAATAATAGAGACTATCCAGCGCTCCTCCTATCATTGGATTCTCTTGATACGATATATCATTTTTGTATGGGTGTATGTAGGGCTTGATTATCCAAAATGCATTTGATTGCACCTCATAAACAAACATATATAACTGAACAGCTATTTGTTCCACTTGCTTATATAGCTGTGCAGCCACATTAGGATCTGTTGCTGAATCTGCTTGAATTATTAGCTTATTCAATTGATCATATAATTTGGCTTGATCTGGATGACCTGTTTTATTAAGCAAACTTACAAACCAATTATTTGCTGCAGGATATGTTCCGTTTTCTAAGTACATAGCATCAACATAATCTGATGGATATGGATAATCTGCTATCCATCCTAACAGGTACAAAGGCATAGGATCTTGACCAGGCACCATTAACCCTATTGTTGTAGCAAATTCTTGATAAACAGGCACCATTACTATGTTAGGATCTATTGAATGAATTGCTTGAGCCCATATTTGTGCTGCCGTAAAGTCAATAGGATCTCCTGCAGGTACTATAACTGGGAAGTTAACACTAACGTTATACATTCCTGACTGGATTAAGAATTGTTTTGCCTGTTGCAAATCTCCATTCCATGGAGGACATCCTTGGAGTTGATCAGGAGGAACATAGTACACCATCCCCTTGGGAATAATTCCACAATAGTTAAACCCGAAGTCACCACCGTACTTAAGATTGCCCAGTATGTTATTTATGTAGTTTGTATAATTCCATGCAAATGCAAAAGCCTTTCTTATATACAGGTTTGTAAAGTAATATTCTGGTATATGATACTGAGAGCCGTAATATGTCCCGTTTTTGTAAATGTCTAAGTTGAAGTTCCAGAAGAATATTGATAATGTTGGGAAGAAGTATATCGAAGCTTGTCCTTGAGCTTGCATGGACTTTACAATGGGGAAGTCGTAGGTTGGTAAACCTGTAACAATATCTGCCTGTCCACTTTGGAACATTAGCAAAGCTGTCTCA
>AQVQ01000022.1 GCA_000375685.1 crenarchaeote SCGC AAA261-N23 | reverse complement strand
AAGCAACGTAAAAAAATTCGAGATGTTAGCTATTTTTCAATCAACATCAATTACCAGCCCATGAACCATTCATCACTTGAATTAATGCAACTTTTAAATTCCTCATTTTTAAGCATAGTATTCTATGTACTAACATTTTTGCTAATAGCATTGATAATTGTATATTTTGTCCAACGAAGAAACATTAAAAAAAGTAGTAAAGCTGCTTTAGAAAAGAATTTTGCTACAAAGGAAATTCCTTTAATTAAAGCTTATGAACTTATGATAGATTACTTTTCGAAGGGATTGTATAAAGAAGGTATTATATCCTCATATAATGCGTTAAGAGAATTCATATTCAAAAGTTTCGATATAAAGCCTGAGACTTTCGAAACAGAGAAAGAAATTATGGAAAATCACTATACTAAAATTAAAAATTTAAATCAAAAAATTGAAAAGTTATATGAAATATATGAGAAAGCGAGATTTGGGAAAGGTAACTTTAATATAAATGAGTTGGATGAATATAAATCTTATTATTTAAAAATAATCGATTCTTTTAGTAAAAATGTTGATAATTGAAATAGCAATATTCATACTTTTCCTGATCTTACTTATCATTGTTTTAATATACAAGAGATTTACTAACCCACCAATTGATTTACACAACACTAAAGCGCCAAAAAAAGGATTTGAATCAGAAAATTGGAAATTAATCAGAAACTACATAGAAAAAAATGAATTCAATCCATACATACTTATTAACTTAATTGAAAATAACATAGAATTTTATAAAAATAATAACCTCATTACTTATAAAGATTATAAGATATTAATAAAAAAAATCAAAAGATACAAAAGTAGCATATATTTCTTTATAAATAAAAAGAAATTATTTAATAATATAATAAACGAATATCTTAAAATTAAAAATGTCTGAAGTTAAAGATATAAAGTACACATATAATAGGTTAAAAGAAATTGTAGGGCAGTTTGTAATGGGAAAAGAAGAAGAATTAAAGCTTCTTTTTATAGCTTTGCTGAGTAAAGGACATGTTTTAATTGAAGGTGTTCCCGGAATTGCAAAGACATTGCTAGCAAAAACTTTTGCTTCGAGTTTAGACCTGAAGTTTAGAAGAATTCAGTTCACACCTGACATGCTCCCTTCTGAAATAATAGGATCTTTTATATTCGATATAAAGTCGCAAAGCTTTGTTTTTTCTGAAGGGCCCATATTTACAAATGTTATTTTGGCGGATGAGATAAATAGAGCACCTCCTAAGACTCAATCTGCACTTCTAGAAGCAATGCAAGAATATCAAGTGACAGTGGGGGGTTTAACAAAAAAGTTAGATGAAATATTTTTCGTCATAGCCACACAAAATCCAGTAGAACTTGAAGGGACATATCCTTTGCCCGAAGCCCAGCTTGATAGATTCATGTTCAGAATAGTAACATCATATCCCAAAGATGATGAGGAGTTACAAGTATTGAAAAAATATAGTTCAAAAGTGGATTTTGACATAATCCCAATAGTATCTAAGAATGATATTATTGGGTTCATCAGATACATTGAGAATAATGTTTACATAAACGATGATGTAAATAGGTATATATTAGAAATAATAAAGCAGTCAAGATATGATAATAGGCTTCTACTTGGAGCAAGCACAAGAGCAGCATTACTGCTAGCTAAAGCTTCCAAATGCTTAGCAGCTATTAAAGGTAGGGATTATGTGACTCCTGATGATATAAAAGAACTCGCTTTTTCAGTTCTTAATCACAGACTGATTCAATCAATAAATTACAGAAAAATTAGCAACACGGATAGAGTTGCAGATATGTATTTAGAAATTAAAGAGCTTATATTCGAATATTTGAAAAAAGTTAAACCGCCAAGATAATGTTAACAAATCATGGATTTGTTTTAATTTCTTCAGCTTCGTTGGTATTGTTCTTAAGTTACTTTCTTAATCTACCTTGGATTTACATTATATCTTTGATTGTCATATTCCTTTTATTCTTCGACGGTATTGTATTTTACTTAAATAAGAGGAGGCTCTCCAAACTTCTTATTAAAAGAGTTTACGGTGAATATGTGATTCAAGGAGAATTGTTTGAGGTTAAAGTGGTTTTAGAAAATAAGAACAAATCTAAAGTGCAGTATTTGCTAATTAAAAATGAAGTTCCTTACGGCTTTGAGTTTTACAATGGTTCATTGGTCTTCTTTGGCATTATTAACCAAGGAATTAGTAGCTTTAGCTATAATCTAATTCCACGCCAAACAGGTCTTCATGATCTAGGAAAGGTTGAAATTTTGCTTTATGATCCCCTAATGCTGTTTTGTTATAAAAAACACTACAAAGAAAAAGACAACGTTAAAGTAATTCCCAAAGTATCAAGATTTCCACGCATCCCGTTGATAGGCAATATGCTAAACATTTTATCCACACATGCGAGGAAAAGAAAGGGCTTAGGTTTCGATTTCTACAGCATTAAAGAATATGAATATGGAGATGAAATTCAGAATATTGCCTGGAAAGCTGTTGCATTATCGCCAGAAAGAAAGCTTTACACGATACAGAGAATTGAAGAATTGAGGTCAAAATTCGTTCTTCTTATTGATGTAAGCAAGAGTATGAATGAGGGGATAGAAAAATATCGAAAAATTGATATTGTAGCTTCGCAAATTTTAAGCTTCGCAAATTTTGTTTTAAGTAATGGAGATGAAGTTAGCTTGATTTTGTTTTCTAAGGATTATTTTAAGGAAATTGAAGCAAAAAGAAAAGAAGAAATATTGAATATAGCAAAAGCCTTTTCAGATATTTATCCTTCAAGGGAAAAAGATTTCGAATATGTTTTTTCAGAAATTAGGAAAAGGTATCTTGGCAAGGAACAAATAGTTATTATAACCGATTTTAATTTGAATGAAAAAGATATATGCTATTTAAGAGAATTAAGCTTGCAGTACGACATCTCATTGATAGTTTTTGAAATGCATAATTTTGTACCACATGATCCAATTTTAAAGGTCCTCATTGACCATCAATCAAGATATTGTGTCTTGATTGAGAATACACTAAGAAAACTTAAAATGAAAAATTACTTTGTTTACAATGATAATTTGATATATCCTCTATTAAAAATATATTTGATTCAAAAAATTAGTAATGTGACTGTATAATATGATAAGATATTTTCAAATATTTCTTTTTATTATAATTTTGTTATTTTTTCTATTGAATCTTCAGATAATATTTAATTCATACTATATATTTATATTATATTATACATTACTTTTTTCAATTGAATATCCATCAAGTGTTTTTGGTATTGTGATGTTAACCAGCTTAATTTATCAACTTCTATTTTTGTTTAGATTCAACAAAAGAGAAATAAACTATATTTCCATGATACTATTTTTGTTTTCTAGCTTTTATCCCTTAATTTATGGAATAAACTATCTAAACAACATCTCTTTATTTACAGTTTTCTTGACAATACCTTTAGTGGGCTACACTGTATTTTTCCCCATTATAAATCTACTTTCTCTATTCAATATGCCAAGGAAAAGCATAAATCCTTTAGCTTTGCCTCTTACTTTCTTAATATTGTTTATCTACATTTCATTCATGAACGGAGTGTTCAAAACAGGCAATATAACACTAGAGAATATACAAAACCTAGGAGTGTTTGAAGTTTATTCTCTTGCCCAATTTTTCTACTTAATTTATTCTATAATAAACAACATTCCCATCAATGTGAGCGGTAAAAACATATTAGAAGGATCCATCCCAAATCTTTCTAGTATTCAAATTTCTTCATTGGTGATTGTAATAAGCTTGTATTTAATTCTTTCGATTATGGTTAATAGAATTAGATTTGAAGAAGAATTGAAAAATTGGACGATAATCACACATAGCTTTCTTAATCTTCTTAAATCTTATTCAATAATTTTAATAGTATCAGTTTTGGCTTCTTTAATAAGTATTTATTTTCTTTACATTATATACGCTAACTCCCCTATTTTCATGATAACTTTGGTTGCACTTCCTTTAGCTTTACTATTGATTAACTTAGTTCTAAATTCAAAATGAGAAGTAAAGCAATAATTACCGTTTTAATTATTGCTATTCTTTTATTCCCTTATAAAATATATGGTGAACAAGATACATACATTTTGATAGGACCATCGCCTAATTCTTTAATCGATATTTCTTTGGGATCTTTAGTGCTAACTTATGGTCAAAGTGTTTGGATCTCAAGTAATCAAAATTTGCACTTTAAATTGATTGATCCTTTGGGAAAAATTCGAAACGCATCGCAATATATTTCAAATAATATGAAACCAATCAAAATTTATACATTCACTGAAAATGATTCAGCTGGAATCTGGACTATTACTTTTTCAACCTCAACTTCCCAAACTTTTAATTACAACATTACCTTAGTTGATAATCGTATTTACGTAAATCTTTTTAATTATTCTAGTGGATTGTATTCAAACGGTTTATCATTCTCATATTTTATAACTTTTTCATCTAAATTTTTAAATCCCGTATTAATTCCTGCCTTGGTAACTAATTCATCCTTCTTAAATTATACCAACGTCCCAATTATTGCCAAAGTTAACAACGTAAAAAATAAAATAGGATATTTAGTTGTCAATCAAGGATTTTCACAATTAAACGGCAATGTTTCCAGATTAATATTCTCCCTATTAATAAATTACCTCCCAAATTCTACCTTAAAAGTACAAACTTTTGATATTCTTCATATAGAAATAAGTAAATATTTGGTTATAACAAAGAAAGTTGGAAATTCAACAGCATATTTCTTTTTTGTTATGAAAATTCTTAAGAATGATTTTTACAATTATGAAATTAGTAAGAATGTTTCTTTGAACATCAACCCTGATTATTTATCAACGGGCCTGATTTATGTAAAGATAAATGTCTACAGAAGTGATCTTTCGATAAATTCTACATATACAACTACTATGCTATCATTAAAGAATAATGGAAAAGTAAGCATTTTTAATATACTTTCTTCTGGAACTTCTTCAAATTCTACATCTAACGTAGAACTTGCTTCCAGCAAGAATTGTATTGGAACTTGCGATAATTTAAATTACAAAATTAATAATACAGTTAAAGCAAGCGACGCTCAATACAATTATAGTGGAGTTTTAAGCATGGATTACACGACTCTAAGCCAGATTTTTTTAAGCGACCAAGTAAACATGCTGAAAAATATTTACTTTGCACTAATTGAAGAAGAAAACAATTTATTTGGAGTAAGTTTAGATAATGTTGTTCATCCAATTTCTATGATAAGCTTTTACAATAAAGCTACTAATCAAGATATTGATAATTATGTTATGCTAGTAAACAATTCAGCATACAACGCTCAGTTTGGCAGATTCATTTTTATTGATAAGGAAATAAAAAATTTTTATCTTCACTTATACGGGATAACTTTATCATCCAGAATGTTGAATATAAGCGAAATTCCATTTATTCCTTTTACATACCAAATAGTATACCTTACTCTATATGCTGTGAACTTTTCAATAAAGGATGAGAATGGACTTATAAAAAATTCAACTTTAATTGTGAAATCTAACAATTTAACAATAATAAACTTTACTCTCCCAGCTGGTAGTTCAAATTTCTTTCTTCCATTTGGAACATATCAAGTTGAAGCTAAGGCATTTGGTCACTACAATATTTCTTTAAGCATTTTAATCAATTCTAACAAAAATATAGATCTGTATCTAACAACCATAAAAAGCTCTTCTACAGATATTTACTTGTATTTTTATTTAGTAGCAATAATATCTGAAGCAATAGCTTGTGCGTATTTAATTAGAAAAATACTTTTAAATAAAGTGGTTAAAAAGTAAAAATAGAAAAAGGGGTCGTAGCCTAGCAAGGTAGGGCGTTGGGCTCCAGAGCGTACGAATATCTTTGAGCCGAATGGCGATGATGATGTTCTGGAGCGGTGAAACCCAAAGGTCGGGGGTTCGAGTCCCCTCGGCCCCATTTATACATGAATAATTTTTGCATCCTATTCTTTAATTCAATAACCTTATAGCTTTGAAAGATTAGCACTTTTGGAATGGATTATATAATTCCTGAAATAGAGAACTTATAATTGTTCTTAAAAAGCCTATCCTAATTTTTCCTTTGATTTTCCATTTATTGCAATATAATTTATAAGAAACAATTTTTGTAAATTCTCTATGAACTTGGACATCGTTTTAGCTTCCATATTTTTACCATTGATTAGCTTTGTAGCTACCTATACTCTGACACCCCCTTTAATTAGGTTCATGAAAAATAAAGGTAAAGTTGGAATAGATATACATAAGCCTAACTTTCCTGAAGTAGCTGATATGGGAGGATTGGCAATAATAATATCTTTGATAATTACAACAATTTTGCTTTATTTAACATTGCCTCTTACGAAATATCTTTTGATATTGCTAACAGGATTGATTACAGGAATCGTGGGCTTATTCGATGATATATACAATCTTGGAGGGAAACTTAAACCTGTGCTGACATTATTAGGAGGAATCCCTATACTTGTTACATTTTCTTATAACCCACATCCAGCCTTACCTTTTCTACCTGTAACGAGTTTGATCATATTATATCCTATATTAGTGCCTATTGGAATTGCTGTTACAAGTAACGCAGTAAATATGCTCGATGTAATAAACGGGGCCACACCTTTGCTTACAATACCTATATTTGTTTCTTTGGTAATAGTTAGTATTTTTGATGGGAAAATATACGCGATTCCTATGCTTTTAATTATCTTTGCAAGCTTGCTTGCTTTTTATAATTACAATAAATATCCAGCAAAAGTTTTTATGGGTAATGCTGGAGATTTTTTCGTCGGAGGACTTCTAGGAGCTATTGCAATAATTTTTAGATTTGAAGTTGTCGTCATGGTTGCAATGCTTCCTTACATCATGCATGGGTTCTATGTTCTTTCCTCAGTAGGTAGATTATTTGAAAGAAGAGAAATAAAGAATAAACCTGTCATATTAAAGGGGAATATGCTTTTTCCATCCCAAGATGAAAAGGCCCCGATATCTTTGATGAGGTTAATTTTGTCAGCAGGCCCTTTAAAAGAATATGAAGTTGCGAGGGTGTTCTTCATTCTATCATGCTTTTCCTCAGCTCTTGCTATTTTAACTTCTTTCTTGACAAAGATATGAAAAAAAATATTATCTTCATGATCTTTCTAATCATTGTTTCTTGGATATTGTTTACAATATTTTCTTACGCAATAGCTTACATTGTAACAACTTTAGCTTTACAAAAATCATGGATTTTTAGAATACTAAACTCAATTTTTGGTGTCGCCTTGTTTGCGGTATGGTTATTAATTTGGTATGGAATAACAAGGTACTTCTTTAAAAGAAATTTAAGAAATTTTAAAGAAAAATACAGCTAATTGCTTTTCCAGAATTTTTTAGTTTGAGAAAACTTAATCTCATATTCAATAATGTTTTTTATTAACTCATTCTTATCTCCTTTCCAGCCTATAAGAATTCTTCTGGCAAACTCAGGTCCTATTCCGTGTGCAGCCATTACCATCGCTGCCGTTTTCCCATATAAAGAAATTATTTCAGAACTTAGGAGAATCCTAGCAAAATTGTTCCTAAATTTATTTTTAAGAATCTTACTGTTTGAATTTATGAAGGCCTTTGCTGCTTCCATGATTTCTTCATCATAGGGATTTAAGCATGCTACTTTTACTGAACCACATTTTTCGCAGTAAACCTTTTCAGGCAAATCCGCAATCTTTTTATAAAAATTATTTTTACATGCTATACATAAAAAGTACATTTGCTCGTTAAACAAGCGTTTTTCCACCGCTTCATATAAATTTACAAGGCTTTGTTCTTTAACAATATCCCTAAAATAAGGAACCTTTCCTAAGTAAATTCTAGTAAAAGGTGATGGTTCTCTTAGTTCTAATAAAATAATTTTTCTTTTAATTAATTCGTCTATAATTTCTTCAAATTCATCATATTCTAATATTCTATAGAGAAATTCATACAATGCAAAATCCCCTGCATATGAATCGTTCAAACTCCTTAAAATTTTTAGAGGAACTTTGTATATTTTATCCTTGCTAATCAATCCAAGAAATAATGCAATCCTTCTTAACGTTGAAACATACCTTCCATCTTTTATAAAAAGCTCTTTAAGAAACATTTTATCTTTGTCTACAAGTTGAGGAATTTTGAATATGTAATTAATCAGATCTTTTGTGCTAATTTCTTTGTTAAAATAAAGAATAAGACCGTAGGGATGTTCAACGATTGAAATAATTCTCTCTCCAAATATCCCCTTTAAAAATACCGATAAGGTTCTGTTTATTTTTGTGCCTGAAGGATTTATTAAAGATATTATCCTATTCCATTTTTCTATTATGAAAACTTTGCTGTTCAATTTTAGATAATTCAATGTTAAATCGTTGAGAAAAGACTTGATGGAATTAATAGCATGTTCATCTAGCTTTATGAGATTATTTGAATACTCTAAAGTCTCTATGCTTTTTGGATTTTTTAATAGTTCATATATTAGGTCAAATACCTCCATCGCAACTTCCTTACTAACAGGAAGCAACTCTCCAGACCATATAGGGATTTCTGAAGATTCTGTAATAGGTTGTAAGTCGCATCGCATGTTTTCTTCATCTATTGAAACAACTTTCCAAGCTTTCCCTGCAAGCACTATGCCATTATTGTTTGAATATGCGTTAAGAATATATGAACCATCAACTTTACCTACCATTTTTCTTGTTGAAATATCAAAGCACGTATAAAGGGGTTCTTCGAAAATTGTAGAAATTGTATCAAAATAATATTGTTTACATTTAGCTTTAAAAGGAAACAAAAAGTCATCCTTTTCAAAGCATAATTTGGCCGTTCTTAAAACAGATATTAAGTTTAAAAAATCTTCGTAGCTAAGATTTTCGAATAATTTTATACTCTTTATATGATCATAGAGTTGCTGAATTTTTATCTTCCCTAAACAAAGAAGTAAACCTACAATATGATGAACAAGCAAATCTATTGGAAGCTTATGTACTTTCATTCTTTCCAGATTGTCTTCATTAGCCCTTTTAGCTATTACATAGCTTTCTAAAGCTTCAACAGGATTAAATGTCATGATGTATCCCTTAGAAATCAACTTTTCCTTATGCATCGACCTTCCCACTCTTTGCTTCAATATAGAACTTTGAATGGGCGAACCATATTGAAATACCGCATCTACAAATGGCATATCAATGCCATGCTCCAAAGAACTTGTTGCTATTACTGCTTTTAATTTACCCTTCTTAAGTTCGCTTTCAACACTTTCTCTTATATCCTTACCTAGACTACTATGGTGAACTTCTACTTCAAAGTTAAGTCTTTCTTTTAGCGTATATCCTATGTACTCAGCCAAACTGCGGGTATTCGTGAATATTATTAGTGATTTATTTTCTTTGAATATTTCATGAAGAATTTTAATGAAACTTTCCATATGGTTTTTTTCTGATAGAAATATCTTTATATCAGCAGACCTCGAAAACGGGGATTTAATGATAGAAAATTCTTTTTTAAAAATATAACTTGAAATTTCTATGGGATCATTCAATGTTGCTGAAAGGGCTATAATTCTGAATTTCTTCTTAGTTTGAAACTTAATCCTCTCTATTGAAAGTATCAGACTTAAACCTCTTTTTCCTTCAATAAGTTCATGCATTTCATCTATTACGATGAAGTTTAAATTGCTTAAATTTGATGTAAATAAATCTAAAGCTGTCAACGCATCGAAAGTTTCAGGAGTAGTAATTAAAATGTGGGGAAAGTCTTTATAAATTTCCCTTCTTTCAGATCTTGGAGTATCTCCATGAAGAACAGAAATTTTTATTCCTAATTCTTCACAAATGTCTTTCATTCTCTTAAAAATATCCCTGTTGAGTGATCGGAGAGGTGTAATATAAATAGCAAAAAGTTTTTTTGATTTGTCCTTAAGAATTAAAGAAATTATGGGAAAAAATACTGCTTCAGTTTTGCCCGAACCCGTTGGTGAAATAATGAAGAGATCTTTGTTATCAAAGAGAATTTTAGGTATTGCCAATTCCTGAATATTTGTAAGCTTATTGTATCCGTATTTAGGTAAAATCTTAACCAAATCATCATGAAGTGAGTAAATAATTGAACCTAACACAAGCTAATAAAAATATAGTAAAACAATAAAGAAAAATTTATTTCTTTTCAGGAGGTGGTGGAGGTGGTTCTTTTGATAATTCCTTTTCAATTTCTTTTTGAATTTCTTCTATTGGCTTGGGAGGAGGAGTCGTTAAAATTGTCCATCCTATCCATGCTGCTATGCCGCCTAATGCGAATACTGCAACAAGAATTGGAGCTCTTAGAAACCAAAGCTGCGTGTTTAGACTGGTGAACCAATCTGGAAAAGCACTAGGTACCAACGGTGCAATCAGTACCCAAATTAAGTATATTAAAATTACTATAACTGAAACAACTAATATGCCTGCTCCAACTACTCTATCGGATACCATTTGCCTATATGATATTTTAAACATTTATAAATTTATCCTTAACTTAGCAGTTCTGCCTATTTCAAATAGAAAAATTTATATAAGCAAAATGAATTATTTAAGCGTCCTAAAATTCATTATTGAATATGAGAAGCTGAGCGTAATTATGTTGCAATCGTTGCTCAAAATATTTGGGATTTATAAATTGTATCGTTGGTACTTACTTTCTCAAATAAAAAATAAGCCCATGCCTTCACATGTTGCAGTAATATTAGATGGTAATAGAAGATGGGCCTCAAATAAAGATTTACCTCCTTGGATGGGCCATAAAGCAGGCGCAGAGAAAGTAAAAATGCTTTTGGAAAAATGTTTGGAACTTAACATAAAAACTCTCACTTTATATGCATTTTCCTTAGAAAACTTCAATCGAAGCAAAGAAGAAGTAGATAAGATAATGGAAATAGCTTCAGAAAAGCTTGATGAGATTATTAAATCTGAAAAGATACATTCGAATAAAGTAAGGGTTAAACTTGTTGGTAAAAAAGAAATCTTACCCGAGTTTTTGGTAAAAAAATTTGAAGAAGCTGAAGAGGTTACAAAGAACTATTCCAATCATTACCTAAACATAGCTATGGCTTATGGCGGTAGAACAGAGATAGTCGAAGCGGTTAAAAAAATTGCTGAAGAAGTTAAGTCAGGAAAACTTGAACCTGAATTCGTAGATGAAGATGAAATTGAAAAAAGGTTATATACATCACATCTGCCTAATCCGTATCCTGATTTAATAATAAGAACGAGCGGAGAAGAAAGATTGTCCAATTTTTTGCTTTGGCAATCGGCTTACAGCGAGTTGTGCTTTTTGGATGTATACTGGCCTGATTTTAGGGATATCGATTTATACAGGGCCATAAGAACCTACCAGAAAAGAAATAGAAGGTTTGGAAGATAATAATTGTAGATACAGAATATTAATTTGCTTTTTGCTATATTGAAAGAATGAATAAATAGTTAATTGAAGGAATTTAACAAGAATGATGAAACTTTCAAAACTTTCAAATTTAATTCAACCATCGCCTATAAGGGAAATGCTTAAGGAGGTAAATGAATTAAGAAGAAATAGTGTGGACGTTATACAGCTTTCTACAGGACAACCTAGTTTACCTTTGGATGAAGAAGTGCTAAATTTTTTAATAAGCAAGTTAAGAGAGAATCCTTTGAAGGTTAGTTCATATTCTCCAACTGCTGGAATACCAGAGCTAAGAGAAAAAATTTGTCACGATTTATCATATTTCGGAAAAATAGATGTTGAAGAAAATGAGGTTTTAATAACTGAAGGGGGTTCTGAAGGTCTTTTACTTGCAGCTTTAACATTATTTGATAAAGATGATGAAGTAATAATACTTGAACCAACATACGTAAGTTACCCTAATGTTACAATTATAGCAGGAGCTAAGCCAATATTTGTTTCGCAAAAAATGGAAGAAAGTTATCAACCCAATTTAGAGGAAATTAAGTCAAAAATCAATTCAAAGACGAAGGCGATAATGTTTGCTACACCGGATAATCCAACAGGTAGAGTGTTGGATGAAAAAATTGCTAAGGGTTTGATAGAGATTGCAAAAGACTATCAATTATATCTAATTGTAGATGAAGCCTACAAGCACTTAATTTATGAAGGAGAACATTTCTGGTTCTGGAGATATGAGGATGCAAGGGATAGAGTTGTTTGCATTAACACTTTTTCTAAGGATCCTGCAATGACCGGTTTTAGACTAGGATATGCATATGGCCCAAAAGATGTAATTTCTGTTATGGAAAGAATAAAACAATATACCACGCTCTGCTCCAACACCCCTGCACAGATTGCTGCAATAAAATATCTTGAACCTAAAGTTAAAGAAAAAGTATTAAGTTATACATTACAAATTTACAAAAAAAGAAGGGATGCCCTTATTGATGCGATGGAAGAATATCTTCCCTATGCGAAGTTTGTTAAGCCTAAAGGTGCTATGTATCTTTTTGCTAATTTCTTACATTATTTTGGGAAGAAAGGAATCGATGACAAATTTTTCATGATGGATTTAATAAAAAAGAAATATGTCGCAGTTATAAGTGGAAGTAATTTTGGACCTTCTGGAGCAAATCATATCAGAATCACCTTTGTAGGAGAGAATGAAGATAGAATAAGATTAGGAATAAGATTAATAAAAGAGTATTTAAATTTATGAGATTAAATAAAAACTACGAATTATCAGATTTAGAAAATATTAAATATCTGTATTTTGAAGATAAGTTATATGAACCAAATATTAGAAAAGCAAATGAATTAAAACATCTTTACTATGATGCTAAAAAAGCTGAAGAAATTGATCCTGAAACAGAATTGTATTATATTTACAGAAATCTAGTAGATAAAGAAATAGAAGAAAATATAAAAAAAGAAGATTTAAGAATAGATGTAACTGTGATGAGAAATATTTTGATCGGGGATGAATATAATAAAACACATGGACATTATCATCCTGAAGCTTCTCCTGGTAGAACTTTTCCTGAAATATATCAAGTATTGAAAGGCAGAGTTTTATTTTTGTTGCAAAGGTGCGAAGAAAATATAGTCGATGATTTAATACTGATTGAAGCAAGAGAAAATGAAACGGTCATAATACCGCCAAACTATGGACACAACATTGTAAATGTTAATGATGGTGTATCAATAACACTTAACTTGGTAAGTTCAAGATTTGTACCGCTATACCATAGATATAAAAAGTACAAAGGAGCAGCTATTTATGTTTTAAAAGAAAATAAATTACTAATTAACAATAACTACATAATTAATACAAAGCCCAGATTTCTAAAAACTAAGATAAAGAATGAAAATCTATTCTATAAATTGACTAAAAATGTAAAAGAATTTAAATTTTTAAACTGGCCGTATGAAATCGAAAATTATTTTCAATTCTTCGAGGAAGAATCTAGAGAAACGCTGTAGTTATTGCCTTGTTAACTCCATTAAATAAGCTTTCAATTTCACTTTCAGAATTTCTGTAAATATCCAGTATTATATAGGAAACACCTGAATTTATAATGTAAGGTATTATAGATAAATTGTTATTAATTCTCACAGCTATTGGAACGGGAGAAACTCTTGCAAGCTCCTTAATTGATTTGTAGTACTGTCTCATTTCAAATCCTAGCTCTTCTGATCTACCCTTAGGCATATTTATTCTGTAATAAAAAGGACCCACTTGGATTGTTTCAAGGACTTTGTTAACAGGATCACTTATTCCTGAGAAATCAAGAGCAATGTCAATTACATATTTTCTGCTTAGCTCTAGGCATTTACGTATTACTTCCAAAGATGATATCCCCAAAACAGAAATTATATCTGCACCGCATTCACGTGCAATTTCGAAATCAAACTCAGGATCCTCAATTATAAGTGTATCCAAATAAATTTTAGTTCTAGGTAATCTTAATTTTATGTCCTTTGCTATGTTTAAACCAAATTTCTTGATCAATTTTGTGCCTATTTCAATTATCTCGGCTCCTTTTAAGTAAGCGGTTTCTGCTGCATTTATTGCTTCATCATAGTCCATAACATTTATAATGGCTTGTATAGCTACCATTTTTACATTAATATAGTGTAGTTTATGAAATTTTATATTTTAGCGGTTTGATTAATTTAACAATCATCTTATTTTGATCATGATTAAAACTACTGAAATGCTAAGATACGAAAAGTTAGGTAACATTATCAGAGATAATTCTCATCATTTTTTTAAGAATCTAAATACCCTTTTCGAATACATTAAAATCCTAGATAAGCTTAACCCATTTCAGCTTGAAATTACACAGCTTTATGAAGATATAATTTCAGACCCTACAATATTCAACGAGGTAATTGACATAGCATGGCCTTATGAGGAAAAGGAATGGAAAAGAGGATCTATTGAAGCTAAAAATTATGAAAATTTTGACCAAAACGCTATATACGTTTCTTACAATCAACTCGACCTTAGCAAAGAAGTTTTGCCTCCTTTTAAGATATATGAAATTTCAATTTGCAAAGAAAAGAATCGTAAAACCGAAATTGAAAATTTTTTCTCCTTAAAGTTTCAAGAAAAACAATCGCAAATTCATTCGTTTCTTGGTAAAAGAGAAACTGTCGCTGAGGATCTGGTTCATATCCAGAATATTATACTTGAAGAAATAGGAAATAATGTTTACGAGTACTTATCTGAAAATGTTTGTTTCCTTTTTGTTGAGTTTTCTTTATCTTGCCAAGAAGTTTTTGAACTAACAAAAAAGGAATACGATACGCTATTTGAATCGACCCAGAATTTCCTATCAACATTGCGTTCTTACAACGTAATACCTGTATCACTATACAACGGGAATACTTCCCCTTTTTTGTCCGCTTTGGTAAAATATTTTGAGATAAAAAAAGAAGAACTTTTCCCGAATTTTCCAATAAGTAAAGAGCTATTAAATTACATAAACGATAAATTATTCTTTCTAGGAAAGTTAGAAAAGTTTCATAGATCACCTTTTCTTAATTATACAAATTTCATATTCGAAGAGAATCCTTATCTTAGAGAAAAAATCGGCATATTTTACATAAAATACGATCTTAACTCAATAAGAAGGATTGAAGTTCCAATATTTGGAATTGATTATATTGATCAAATACATAGCATACTTGTTAAAGAATCCAAAAAATCTAGAAGAAACAAGGAAGAAATGCATTGCCTATCAAGAGCAAAAAGGAATCTAATTACAAGGAAAAAAGAGAAAGTTGTAAAATACATAGACACGATATTAAGAAAGGAAAGTGTGAAGAGTTTAAAGAAAGAATTAGGTTTAATTAAAGGAATATATTAGGAAAATTATGGATTATAAAGGAAGAAAAGAAAGACTCATCAAGCTGTTGAAAGAAAAAGATTTAAGCGGATATTTAACAAATAATCCAGCAATAATAGAATATTTTACGGGTATCCATGCAACTACAAATCCTCCAAAAGATTTGCTTTTAGTAGTGTTCAAAGATGAATTTTATCTCATAACCCCTTTGCTTGAAAGTGAATATCTAAAAAATTTTGCTAAGAACAATCAAATTATAGAGTGGAAGCCAAATCAAAAGATTGAAGATATAATTTGCAAATTAATTGAACCTAAAGAGAAAATTGGTTACGAATCTTTTATCGCTAACTACAAACTTATAGCTAAATTGATGAGAAAAGGGGTAAGATTTAGAGATATAAGAGATTCAATTATTGCCTTAAGATCAGTAAAGGAAAAAGAAGAGATAGAGATAATAAAGAAAGCTGTAGAAATAACTGAAAAGGCCTTAAAATTGGCTAAAGAATTGATTAACGAAGGTGGGTATACAGAGGAGGAAGTTGCAAAAGAAGTTTATTTAGCTATGATAAAAAACGGCTGTGAAGGATTGGCTTTTGATCCTATAATTGCAACAGGAGAGAATGCAGCTTATCCACATTACATTCCATCTAATATAAGGATTAAACAAAATGCTTTTACTTTAGTTGATATAGGCGGTAGATATAAGAGTTATTGTGCGGATTTAACGAGGACTTTCTTGAATGGAAAAATTAACGATAAAATGAGAAACGTGTACAATGCTGTGAGAGAGGCGCTTGATTTAGCAATTAGTAAAATCAAAGACGGAATTTCATGCAAAGATGTTGATCTTGTTGCAAGAAATTATCTAAAAACCAAAAATTTAGACCAATACTTCATACATTCATTGGGACATGGAATTGGAATTGAAATACATGAACTCCCAACTATAAGTATGCGTAGCAAATCAAAACTATTGAAAAATATGATAGTAACTATAGAGCCAGGTGTTTACATAAAGAATGAATTAGGTATAAGGTTGGAAGAAGATGTATTGGTTTTAGAAGAAGGAGCTGAGGTAATTTCTAGCTTTCCCCTGGATTTTTAGGAGACCTATTCAACCTTTCATATAGACTTAAAGTTACAATTAAAACAGCATTTAAAACAAATAATATCAATATCATGGTAAGGAAATCAAATCCCCACAGATTACTTGGAAGACCTGGTCTTATAATTACAAAGCCAATGTAAGTTCCAATAATGCTTAGTGAAAAAATGAAAACACTGTATATTAATTCATGCTTTATGCTTTTATTTTCAAGATAGTTATCAACCATCCTAGCTACCAGAAAGATTATAATTGCAATAGAAAAAGCATGAAGGGTGTTAAATCCATAAGCAAATGGAGTAACAATAAAAACGCCTATAGCTTGCAAAATACTGTAGTCAGGATTAGATTTTATAAATTCGTATACTCCACCAATCCCATTATAAATTACTATTAATCCAAGTATGAAAGCTAAGATACCTCCTATAAATTGTATACGAGAAGCTGTCCATTTTTTCTTAACAACCTCATCTATGGAGAAACCTTTTACTATCAAAACAAGTCCAATAACAATGACCAATACGATAGAAAAAATGCTAGCCAGATTGAATATTACTAGTAGACCATAAAGAATTAAAAGTAATCCAGGAACTCCTACAAAAATCTTACTTAAGTAAGGATCTTGAACCAGTCTTTTAAGGTATTTATAAATTAATATGTATGTTTCTTCAATGCCTTTCGATTGTCCTACAACAACTCTTTTTACTGATAAAATTGGAATTATCGAACTTATTAAAGGAATTATTAGTTCATCTCTTCCTCCATCACTTACAAATATAACACCATCTGGCTTCAATTTATTACATATCTCCATAAGCTCGTTTCTTATTTTTAAATCAGCAGAAACTCCTTCAGAAACATCGCCGCTTATTGTTACTATCTCACAGGATTTAAAGCCTCCGTTGGTCTTTATTTCGTCGTACAATTTTATGCTATAATATAGTGCATTTAAATCTGCATCATCAGGAAATTGTAAACCAAATAGTTGCGCAGCCTTAAGATTTTCCTCTCTTCCAACTATGGGTGTTTTTAGGTTTGTAACCTTTTCTATATCACCATCTCTATCGATATATAGTACTATGACGTTTTCAATTTCTTTTGACAAATTGTATCCAAAATTAAAATTATCTTAAAAAATATTAAGACTATTTTAACTTGACAGTTTTTCGTCCATTTGCTTGTATAAAATCTGCAATTCGTAAAGGTCTAGTTTCTTCCCTGCCTTGTATTTTTCTAAGGCACCTTTAGCTATTTCTTTTTCAACATCAACGATATTTTCAGAGACTCTGGCCTTAACGCTTATTTTCCTTCTGACCAATTCTTGTCTTACCCTATTGTATTTGTCTTTAAGTTCAGCAAAATCTTTTATTACCTTCATTAATTCTTGCTTAATTTGATCTATCTGTTTACTCTTTTCTATTAAACTTAAAAATAGATTTTTAATTCTTCTTTTATTTTCTCTTATTTGCGTATTTATTTTAATTAGCTCCTCAATGAGGGATTCCCTTTTTGAAATCAATTCATTGATTTTTACCTCGGCTTCTGAAGTTTTTTCTTTTAATTTCTCCATTTTTTCCAATTTTAGAGCCTTCTTTTCAAGTTCTGCAATCCTATCTATTAAGTTTAGTTCTTCATCTGGAGGAAGAGGTGTAGTTTGATGAATCCATCTTAGTTTCATCAACTTTGACAGTATTTTATCTTTCTCGGTCTTTTCTTTTGAAATACTTCTTAGCTCATTGTACAATTTCTTTCTTTCTTCATCCAAAGCCGATTTAGCCATTCTAAACTGTTCAAGTTCTTTTCTAATTTCTGCTGATTTCTGATTAAGCTGATTTACAAGTTCTTTAAGCTTAATAATTTCCCTTTTTATGATACCTGCCTCCTTTATAGCCTCTGAATGCTTTTCCATAAGGTTAAACATTTCTTTTTTCTTGTAAATTTGCAATGACTTAATTTCAGAAATCAGCAGAAATTAGAAAAGAACTTGAACAGTTTAGAATGGCTAAATCGGCTTTGGATGAAGAAA